>CAIXZI010000199.1 GCA_903923915.1 uncultured Bacteroidota bacterium | reverse complement strand
TCCCGCTCCGCTCGCAAATCTCGCAATTTTTTAATATCCTCTTCCGCACGTAGAGACGGTTGATCCAAAAGTGGTAATACCTCGTTTAAAAGTATATGTTGAATATTATTCAACATATACTTTTAAACGAGGTATTACCACTTTTGGATCCTCATAATCGTACGCAATTTTATCTCCGTCTTTTACTTTTCTGATACCTTCAAGCAGTATTCTTTCGTTTTCATTTACCCCGCTTTTAACTACGTATAAATCGGGCATTTCAGATGCAATAGTAATTTCTCTTGAATGCACTACTTTATCTTTATCTACCACGAAAACAAATCTTTTTTCAAGTATTTCGAAGGTTGCTTTTTGAGGAATGATGATGGCATTTTTTAATGGAACCGTCATGCGTATATTACCCGTTTCGCCATGCCTTAACAAGCCATCAGGGTTAGGAAATGTTGCCCTAAAGGCGATGTTACCTGTTTCGTTATTAAAATCAGCTTCAATGGTTTTAACTTCTCCAGAATATTTAAACAACTCGTTATTTGCCATTAACAAATTTACTTTCAATAAATTTTCGGTTTGTACATTGGCTTTATAATTTAGGTACTCAGCTTCGGGTACATTAAAATAAACCCACATTTCATGGTTATCAGATAAGGTGGTAAGCAAATCTCCTTCATCGATTAAGCTTCCCAATCGTACTTGAAAGTGATCCATAAATCCGTCAAATGGGGCTTTAATTTCTGTAAATCCTAAATGAACCCGGGCTAATGATAATTCGGCTTTTGCTTTATCAAATTTTGCCTTAGCCATAGCCAATTCATTTGGGGCAACTACATTACTATCTGCAAGCCTTTTTGTGTTTAGGTATTCTATTTCAACAAAATTGGCTTCGGCTTGTGCTTTTTGCATTTCGGCCTGATATATTAATGGCATAATTTGAAACATAGGTTGCCCTTTTTTTACAAACTGCCCTTCATCTACAAAAATCTCTTGTAAATAGCCTCTTTCTCTCGATCTTAATTCGATGTGGCTTATAGCACGTATTTGACACACGTACTCTCTGGTAACCAATGTATCTTTTTTTAAAGGACTTGTAACCAAAAATTTGATTTCTTCTTCCTTTTCTTCTTTTTTTGATTCGCAGCTTGTGCAACACAACAAGGTGCACATACTAATAAAAATGAGAGTTTTCCTCATGATAATTTTGCTCTTTAACGATACGTTTTTGTTACTGATTTTTTTACGAAGTGTACAATACACTTTGCCATCTTTTCTAGATTAATACTAACATTAAAATAAAAAAATGGAGATTAGGCAATATCTATTTGCCTAATAAATTCTACATCATATTCTAAATGCTTGAAATATGAGATACCTATGCGATGCGGTATTAGAAAAGTAAGATTTTTTTACTGCAGCTGAAAAAACACTAAATGTTGGCGCAGAAAAAATAGAATTAAAATAATGGCCGCTCTCTGCATGCTTTTTTAAAGAAATAGATTCATCATCGTCATCATCATCCACAAATAAAGCAGTTAGTTCATCATTTTCTTTTTCTCTACCAGATGAGATAGATTTTGTATTTGCTGACTCCTGAAGGTTTTTTACGGAAGAATAAGAAATAGAACTGTGATTTGCATGAGCGTACGCAAAACTATGCCCGCCAAATAGAACAATACAGATAAATAAAAGATATTTAATTAATGCCTTCATTAGTTTGAGGGCAAAATTACATCAAGCTAATAATACTGGCTAATGGTTTTTTGTTAAATATTTAAAAAAATAGTTTGAATATTTGTTTCTGTAATGCGTCAATAATTAGGTGTTTTTAATCTAAAAAGGATGCGATTTTGACGTATTCTTTTTGGTTGGTAAAAACAAAAAACGCTGTAAAATCAATCATTTACAGCGTTTAAACTCTATTTAAAGAGTTGTGCGGAGAAAGAGGGATTCGAACCCCCGGAAGTTTGACCTTCAACAGTTTTCAAGACTGCCGCAATCGACCACTCTGCCATTTCTCCGGCGCAAAAGTAATAATTTTTTTAAACCTAGCTTATTCTACCACCTTTAATTTTAAAAGTTTTCTAATTTTCGTATATTTGTGGTGCGTCCCTGCCAATTAAAATTATCTATTAAACATGAAAAAGTTTTTTTATTTGGTTGTATTTACAACCTTTTTGGGCTTAAACGCGTACAGTAATGTTAAAGCAAACTTTAATTATGCCTTATTTTACGCGCCAGGCAAGGGTTCTTATATCGAAACGTATCTTTCGGTAACCGGTTCTTCGGTTGCATTTAAAAAGCAGAAAATTAAATTTCAGGGTAAAATTCATGTAGAAATTAATTTTACGCAAGATGGCAAATCTGTGCTGGCAAACGCTTATAATTTACTTAGTCCGGAAATAGCAGACACCACCAATAAGCCCAATTTTATTGATTTACAACGCTATCCCTTAAAAGCGGGCACTTATCAGGTAGAAATAAAAATTGGCGATGCAAATGATGCTAAAGCAGAGCCCACAAAAGGATTGCTAACTATTGTAGTTGTCAATCAAACGGATAGTGTACATATTTCAGATATTGAGTTAGCAGAATCGGTTACAAAATCAGAAATACCAAGCTCTATTACAAAAAGCGGGTATGATATTGTACCGTATCCTTTAGCCTATTTTCCTGAAAAAATGGATAAGCTAAATTTTTATGTGGAAGCTTATAATACACTGAAACAGTTAGGTGCAGATTCTAAGTTTTTGTTTACCTATTATATCGAATCAGCCGAGATGAAAGAAATTGTTACAGGCTATCATACATTTGCTAAACATAAATCAGAAGAAGTAGTGCCGCTTATTGGGCAGTTTGATATTACTAAAATATCAAGCGGAAATTATAACCTGGTTATTGAAGTTCGCAATGGTACTAATGAATTAATGACGCAAAAAAAACTTGCTTTTACACGCGTTGCGCCGCATGTAGCTATTGGACTTCAAAATTTAAAATCGGTTGACACAGCCGGAACATTTATTAGTAAGGTTACAAACCCCGATACGCTTAGAGATTATATAGCTTGTTTGTGGCCTATATCTACCACCAGCGAGAGAGATTGGCAATACAATCAAATGAATAGTAATAACGTAAAACTAATGCAGCAATATATTTACGCTTTTTGGGAAAACAGAAACTCCTCAAACCCTGAAGCTGCTTGGATTGTATATAAAAAAGAAGTAAAAAAAGTAAACAAAGAATATAGGTGTGGCGGTCAGCCAGGCTATATGAGTGATAGAGGAAGGGTTTATTTACAATACGGTGCACCTGGTAATGCACAGCAAGTAAGTAGCGAACCTAATTCGTATCCGTATGAAATATGGCAATATTACCGTATAAAAGACCCAGCAACCGGACAGTTTCAAAGCAATAAAAAATTTATTTTCTACAACCCTACTTTAGATGGCAAATGTTTTACCTTGCTACATAGCGATGCGCGTGGTGAAACACGCGATGACCGTTGGCAAATAAAATTAAAGCAACGAAACACGCAAATTATGGATTTAGACCAAACAACTCCAAGGGGTACTTATGGCGATGGGGCTAGTGATTTGTTTAATAACCCGCGATAATGTATGCAAAATGTAAATGTTGCAGTTGTTATTTTAAATTTTAACGGAAAAAAATTATTACAAAAATTTCTTCCTGCTGTAATTAAACACAGTTTACAGGCTACTATTTATGTGGCTGATAATGCATCTACCGATGATTCTATTTCTTTTTTAAAAGCAGAATTTCCCACTGTTAAACTTATTGAATTAAAAAAAAATCATGGCTTTGCTAAAGGCTACAATGAGGCTTTAAAAGAAGTTAAAGCAGATTATTTTGTGTTACTAAATTCGGATGTGGAAATTACATCCAATTGGATTGAACCCATTATCAATTTAATGGAGACTGATAAAACCATTGCAGCATCTCAGCCAAAAATACTTGCTTATAATGCAAAAGATGAATTTGAATACGCAGGTGCTTGTGGTGGTTTTATTGATAAATATGGTTACCCTTTTTGTAGGGGAAGAATTTTTGACACACTCGAAAAAGACACCGCTCAATACAACCAGCCTCTTGAAGTTTTTTGGGCAACGGGTGCCTGTATGTTTGTGCGTGCAAATATTTTTAATGATTTAAAGGGCTTTGATGACTTTTATTTTGCCCACATGGAAGAAATTGATTTGTGTTGGCGCATTAAAAATCAGCAACATAAAATTATGGTGGTACCACAATCCTTGGTGTATCATGTGGGTGGCGGTACGCTAAATAAATTGAGTCCGCAAAAAACCTTTTTAAATTTTAGAAACAGTTTAATTTCACTCACAAAAAATAATGCAAGTGGAAGTTTGTTTTTTAAAATAATGACTCGATTGATTTTGGATGGAGTTGCCGGCATTAAGTTTTTTATAGAAGGAAACCCGCTGCACACTTGGGCTATAATAAAAGCCCACTTTTCTTTTTATGGCAATTT
>CAIXZI010000198.1 GCA_903923915.1 uncultured Bacteroidota bacterium | reverse complement strand
GGTGGTAAAAAAGAAATCGGTTACATAAACTTTGTTACTTGTAGTTTGTTCTGTAACAGCTTGATTATATTGGTTTATAAAGCTAAACGCAGGAATGGCGTGATGCCCCTTAGTTGTATCTCTTACACTGTTTTTTGGCTCAAAATATGGCAGTGTTCTAATAGGTTTGTTTTTTTTGTTGCTAATAAAATACGCACCAATAAACAAGGCAACTAATAAAAGTAAAAGAAGATAAATTTTATTTTTAGTCATGGTTTGCAAAATTACAGAAAGATATGACCAAAAAAATTCTTACTTTGTATAACCTAAGGTATTTTCATTTATGAGGTTTCTTTATTTTCTTCTATTATTTACTTTTTACGGCAATTCTTTTTCTCAAAAATTAAATCGCATTAAGCATTTTGGCAAAAACAAAGGCCATTTAAAAATGTACATGTATGCACCCTCATTAGCAGATACAGTAAAAAAAACTTCCTTAGTTGTTGTATTGCATGGCTGTTTGCAGTGCGCGGGTTCTGCTGCAGCCCAAACAGGGTGGAACAAATTGGCTGATCAGCATGGCTTTTATGTATTATATCCACAACAACGTATAATTAATAACCCCGAAAAATGTTTTAGGTGGTATAGAAAAAGGCACATTAATAAAAACAGAGGCGAAAACGCTTCTATCTTAAAAATGATTGAGTACATGAAAGGCAATTATGCCATTGATAATTCTAAAGTTTTTATAACAGGGCTATCTGCCGGTGCCGCTATGAGCGTTGTAATGATGGCTGATTATCCGGAAGTATTTAATGCGGGTGCTATTTTTGCCGGCGCACCTTATAAAGTAGGCACTAACATAGTTACTATTGATATGGCTTTTATGGGCTGGCGCATAAAAAAACCAGAGAAATGGGGAAATTATGTGCGTAAACAAAATCCGGATTATACAGGTGTTTACCCGCGTATGATTATCTATCAGGGCAACAAAGATTGGATTGTAAATAAACGCAATGGTGTAGAATTGATGAAACAATGGACAAACCTTCATCATATCAGTCAATACCCCAGTGAAATAATTCCTCAATATGTAAATAACACAGATATTGAACGAAATGTTTACAGAACTCCCGAAAAAAAAGAAGCTGTTATTTTTTATAAGGTAAATAAGTTAAATCATGCTTTATTAATTGACCCTGGTACCTGTAAATACCAAGGCGGTAAAAAAGGTTTTTTTACAAAAGATAAAAATTACAATTCAACACTTTTTACCGCCTATGATTTTGGATTGATTGAAACACCTGTTATTACTGGTAAAGTAAGCTTATTACCACAAGAACAAAATGTTACATATTCAGTTCCTTTAAATGATAAATGCACTTATGAGTGGACGTATCCCACAGATTGTTCGGTTATTAAAAATGATACGGGTAATTCTATAACCTTAAATTGGGGTAATCGGCCCGGCTGTATTAATGTAACCGAAACTGATGCTTCATTTTGTAAAAAGCAATATCAAACCCTATTTGTAAATCTTATAAACGCTAATAAATAACGATTATTTTCTATATTTGACTCTATGAATTTCAATTTTAAAAAAATCACTCTTGTAATTGCTTGCTTGTTTCTTAGCTCGGCATTATTAATGGCACAACATCCTTCTCCGGCAAGTAAACAAACAAAATCTATTCTTATAACAGGTTTAACTATACACGTAGGTAATGGCACTGTAATAGAAAATGCCCTGCTTGGTTTTAAAGATGGTAAAATAGATTTGGCTCTTGATGCAAGCGTTGTTAAATTTAAAGAAGGCGCTCTTAAATATGATACTACCATTAATATGAGTGGTGCACATGCTTATCCCGGATTTTTTGCACCTAACTCAACTTTAGGATTAACTGAAGTTGAAGCCGTACGCGCTACTAATGATTTTAATGATATATCTGGTTACAACCCACACATTCGTGCATTAATTGCGTTTAATAGCGATAGTAAAATAATTCCTACCGTGCGTACCAATGGAATTTTGTTTTCTGAAGCTACGCCCAGAGGTGGTGTTATTAGCGGCACATCAAGTGTAATGGGTTTAGATGCTTGGAATTGGGAAGATGCCATTATTAAAAAAGACGACGGTGTGCATGTAAACTTTCCTAAAACAACCGAACCTGCTGTTGTGGGCGTAGAAGCAGATCCTAAACCTGCTACGCCAAATAAAAAATACGATGAGCAATTAAACGAATTAAAAAAGTTTTTTGCAGATGCTAAAGCGTATTCAAGTGAAAATAATCAAGAAGAAAAAAACCTGCGTTTTGAAGCCATGCGTGGCATTTTTGACGGAACTAAAAATTTATACCTACATGCCGATGATGAAAAAGATATTATTGCAGCAGTAAATTTTGCCAACCAATTTCAAATAAAAAAAATGGTACTTGTTGGTGGAGCAGAAAGCTGGCGCGTAACTAAATTACTGAAACAAAACAATATTGCTGTAATGGTAAATCGTGTACATAGTTTACCTGAGCGTCAGCAAGATGATGTGGATCTTCCATACAAATTGCCTTATCTATTACAAAAAGACAGTATTTTATTCTGCTTACAAAACGAAGGAGATATGGAAGCTATGAATACACGCAACATTGCATTTTTAGCCGGAACAGCCAGAACTTATGGTTTAACTAACGAGCAAGCAGTTGCCGCAGTAAGTTATAATGCAGCAAAAATTTTAGGAGTAGATAAACAGATAGGAACTATTGAGGGAGGTAAAGATGCTTCATTTTTTATCAGTGCCGGCGATGCATTAGATATTAGAACAAATAGCGTAATTTTAGCTTTTATAAGCGGCAAAAAACTAATGCTAACTAACCTACAACAAGAGCTTTATAAAAAGTATCAAAATAAATATCAAATAAAATAACAACAAAACTCAACCTCATGAAAAAGTTAATTATTCTATCATTTCTTACGCTTGTAGTATTTACATCTTGTAAAAAAGACACTAAAAATACTACGACTACACCTGCTGCTGCACCACAACTTAAATTTGTATTTAAGTTTGATAGTACACAAACCCGATACAATAGTGCCGGTGTAGCTACTAATGTGCCTTCTGGTCATGCAGCGCAATGCCCAAAATTTAATGGCATGTCAGCTCATTATGTAGAAATGACAAAGAATAATTACACAGCCATAGGTGCAGGTACTGTTTTATATACTACGCCAACTGTTGTGTCAAACCCTATAACGGTAAGCAATGGAACAACATCACAAACATATAACGATGCTATCGATTTTAGTAAAGAATCTGTAGTAGGAGATGGATCTCAGTTTTTTTCTATCCCGTTATCTCAAGTGAGTGCTGGTACTTATCCTTATTTAAGAATTTCAGTAGCTTATCAAAATTACGATATTAAGTATGCTATTCTTCCAAACACGCCCATTTCTGCTACTTACACTACACCATCTGGTTCTACTTATTATACCACCGGTACTATTGCTTCTTTTATTGGTTACAATACACAAATTGGATCTTACACCATTAAAACACAAACAGATGTTGTTAACGGACCAAAACAACAAGGTTACTGGAGTTTTGAATCTGCACCGTATGTTATACCGGGTGTAGGAACATATACAGTTCCATATAGCAAAGGCCAGGCACCACAAGGTGCAACAACAGTTGTTAGTCCTGCGGCATTTGCTACAACAGCTATACCACCGGGGTCATGTCTAGTAACCGGGCAATTTGTAAATGCATCAGGTAGTACGCCAACGCCACTTGTTATTACGGGTAATGAAACAAGTGATATTGTTATAACAGTTTCTATGTCAACCAATAAAAGTTTTGAATGGAAACAAAAATCCGGTAACCCAAATGATGGATACATCTATCCATTAAATGGAGATACTATAGTTGATATGGGTGTACGTGGCATGATACCTAAATTACCCAATTAATACATGAATAGGCAAAACACCTCGCTATTTCTCATTTTTTGCGCGCTATTTTCTTTTTTGCTTAGTGTTTCTATTTGGGTATTATCTATTTTTTTTAGTTTTTCAGTCCCTATTTATGCCTTAGTTGTTGTCTTCTTTTTTTGTTTCTCCATCTCTTTTTTATTCTTCAACTATTTTTATCAGAAAATTATTTTTGGAAGAATAGAAACTACCTTAGCTAAACTTCGTAAACTAAACATCATTACAGAAATTGATGTAAGCAAATTTACCGATGATATTTCAGACCCCATAGAACGCTTTAATGCTGAAATTATACAACTATCTAACGATAGACAAAAAGAATTAGAGCATCTTCAAAAATTAGAAAACTACCGCAAAGAGTTTTTAGGTAATGTTTCTCATGAGCTAAAAACACCCATTTTTAATATACAAGGGTACGTGGCAACTTTAATTGACGGAGGTATTTATGATTCTAAAATAAATATTGAATATCTAAAACGTGCAGATAAAAGCGTAGATAGGATGATAAATATTATTGATGATTTAGAAACTATTTCTCAGTTGGAAACAGGCACGCTCTCATTAGATTTAGAACGATTTAACATTGTTGAAATGGTTAACGATGTTTGTAAACAAATTGAAATTCAGGCACAAAAAAAGAACATCACACTTAAAGTAATTACCCAAAAAGATATTGTAAAAATTTTTGCAGATAGATTTAGAATCAGGCAAATATTTTCTAATTTGCTTTCAAACTCCATTAAATATGGCAAAGAAAATGGTGAAACATCTATTACTATAAATACAGATAAAGAAAAAGCAACCATAACTATTTCTGATAATGGTATTGGTATTGAAGAAAAACATTTACCGCGCATATTTGAACGC
The DNA here is from genome assembly GCA_903923915.1 of uncultured Bacteroidota bacterium. Lineage (GTDB taxonomy): Bacteria > Bacteroidota > Bacteroidia > B-17B0 > Aurantibacillaceae > PALSA-968. The sequence goes on along the minus strand of CAIXZI010000198.1, from coordinate 177 downwards.
TTTTATAGAGTAGATAAAGGTCGTAGTAGAGAGCAAGGGGGCACAGGCCTTGGATTATCTATTGTAAAACATATTATAGAAGCACACCATCAAACCATTAGTGTTAGTAGTAAAGAAAACCAAGGTACTACCTTTGTTTTTACACTTCCTAAAAACTAAAAAAAGCCAAACGTTACT
>CAIXZI010000197.1 GCA_903923915.1 uncultured Bacteroidota bacterium | reverse complement strand
TTGAATGTTGCCCTTTGCCACTTCTAACATAAGACATCTTAATTCATATTCATTTAAAATATACTTGCTGGCTACCTTGAATTTAGGCGCTTTAATTTTTGGGAGCATTGCTCGGTTAATTTGTGTTTTCATAGTTAATTTATTTTTTTAAGGTTATATGGTACGCAATCAAGGTAAAAATCGAAACTATACCCATTTACAGCCATTTCCTTGCCCATTTGCATAAGGTCGGCATATTGTACTCCTTTTTCTATTTCAAGGGCGTTATACCGGCTTAAAATGGCTTGTATGTTTTCGGGTAATTCGTTTGGGTGTTCAAATAAGTCTTTCATAGTTTTTATATTTTTAAAATTAATAAGCTGATGCAATTTTTTTGGCTGGTTTATTGCCGTACACAATCCTAAAAATATTTAGGCATCTTTTCCTATATTCTTCCCTCCTTGCCATTAACTCGCAAGGCATAAAGCCTAAAACATCGGCTTGCGTTTCTATGTTGTGTAATTCGTCCTTATATCCGTCTAATTCCAAAAAATCGGCTAAGGCTAAGACTGAATGAGTGTGATAGTTACGATTAGTATAATCGCAAATTTGTTGATGCAATCTATTTAATTTAATCTCGCTTAATGGTAAATTTAAAGTTTTCATTTTTAATTTATTTGGTTTAATGTTTTTTTAAATTGCTTTTCCTCCTCTTCAAGGTCTTTAATCATTTCTTCTATTTGTGTTTTGCTGGGGTGGTTTTCATAACAAATTATTATATAAATTCCGTCCCATTTATAGCATTGCAATTCCTTTGTGTGTTCATTGTAGTAGTAACTATCTATTTTAAAATTTTGCATTTTGATTGATTTTAAATTGATAAATAATTCTCCCAATAATGGTTTTCCATTTCTATTTTAATGGTTTCCTTGAGGGTTTTAATTTTGTTTTGAACTGCGTACGGGTTTTTTACTTTCCCTTCTATTAAACGGGTGTTAAGTGCCTTAATTTGGCTTTTTGTTTTGTTAATGGTTTGAATCGGTGTTAGTGGTTTTTTCATTTTGTTTTTGTTTATTTTTTAGCAAATTAGAATTAATTTAATTAATAGCCAAAATTATTTTAGTGCATAATTTAAAAACATAATCCCAAAGGTTAAGCACATAGCTATATAAAAGCTAAATATAAGGGCGTCAATTACCTTTCTCTTTCTCATTATATAAGTTTATAAGTGTTTAAAAAATTGGTGGCTTCCTCGCTGGATTGATTACTAACTAACCAATTCAAATAGTTATATATATGGCTGCCAATTATATTAGGCGTTTTTATTGGGTTGTGGTGTGTTTTGTTGCTTATATCAAGGCGTCCCTCGTATGTTTCCCCGTCTTGAAAGGTTGCCGTAAATTTTACTTTATTATAGCCGCCGTCAAATTCTAGGCTATCCTCATAAATAGGTATCAATGCCTTGTTAACTTCCTCAAAGCTGGCGTATGCCTTCGGGAACTTGTCGTATTTATCGGTGCTGCCTTCCGCCCAATGTATTAAAATTTCTTTTACTTCAATTTGTTGCTTGTTCATTTTATTTCGTTTTAATGGTTAAATTTAAAATAT
>CAIXZI010000196.1 GCA_903923915.1 uncultured Bacteroidota bacterium | reverse complement strand
GTTTTGGAGCAGATGTGTTTCAAATTAAAAGAACATCAACCAATACAATATGTTTTAGGCGAAGCTGAGTTTTATCACTTAAAATTTAATGTAAATACAAATGTGCTTATCCCTCGTCCGGAAACAGAAGAGTTAGTTGATCTCATTATCAAAAGGTATAAAAGAGAAAAAGCATTAAACATATTAGATATTGGTACAGGTAGCGGTTGCATTCCAATTTCTATAAAAAAAAACATACTTAATGCAAATGTATTTGGCTTAGATGTTAGCGATGATGCTTTAGAAACCGCAAAATATAATTCGACACAAAATAAAGTGGATGTTCATTTTTTCAAAGCAGATGTTTTATCTGAGAATATTTCAGAAGTTGTTTTAAATCAAACTAAAAACCAAAAATTAGACCTTATAGTTAGTAATCCACCTTATGTGTTAGATTCTGAAAAAGAAGGTTTACAAAATCAGGTGAAAAATTACGAACCTCATTTAGCTTTATTTGTAAATGATACAGATCCGATTCTATTTTATCGTAAAATAGCCACTCTTGCAAAAATAATTTTATCTGATAAAGGGATGCTTTATTTTGAATGTCATACCCATTATGCCCAAGTAGTTTATCAATTATTGATTGAAAATGGCTTTAAAAATGTTGTTTTACATAAAGATTTGGCCGGATTAGACCGATTTGTAAGCGCATTTGCCTAAAAACCGACTATTTAACAAATACTTGTTTAAAAAAACAAATTTTATAGACCAAATAGCATTTACTTAACACTAAATTTGTTAGTGTCGCAAATAACATTTAATTTTAGCGTAGTTTAAATAATTTATATGGGTACAAAATTTACTATTAACAAGTTATTAACGATTTTATTTGCGGTATCGGCCGTATTTTCTGCCAACGCACAAGATAAAGAAAAAGTTAAACATCTTCCGTCGGTTATGCTAGGTGTTAGCGGCTTAAAATACATGGGCTATGTTGGTAGCCATACAAATATTAACCCTTTATTAGACGCCCGCTTAGGTTATTTTTTGTCTGTAGAAGAGCGTTTTGGCAAAGTATTAGGCGTTGAATTGGTTGGTACTTATGGCAAATTAGCAGGCACAGATAATCAAACTACTACATCAAATGGTGTTATTACACAGTATTATTCAAATATGCAAGCTGATATAATGCAAGGACAATTGATGCTTACAGCCAATTTTGACGGTGTAATGAAAGGCGATCCGGCCGTTTCACCCTTTATTAAAGCAGGTATAGGCTATATGATGTTTAATACATACAGTGATTTACAAAACGGCAGTAACCCTTATATTTATCAAGCAGATGGATCTATTGTTACGGCTCAAACCACTACAGTTGGTACAACAGTTTTAACACCAACTAAAAGAGATTATAGTTACGAAACAAAACTAACCACTAACGGGCAATCGGGGGCTTTGGTTATTCCGTTTATGGCAGGTCTAGATTTTAATTTTGGCAAACACATGAGTTGCATGGTTGGTTTAGGCTACACCATGTGTTTATCTAATTGGATTGATGGCTCTGGTAAAGGCTCTGCTGGGTATTTAAACGGCAATTTTGGTTTACGTTATGAGTTTGGTAAAAAATCTGAAGGCGGTACAGATGATCAATACAAAAATGTTGATTTTTCAAATATTGATCATTTAGATGCTGATAAAGATGGTGTGCCTGACGATCAGGATATGTGCCACGGAACTCCAAAAGGCATAAAAGTAGATGCTAAAGGTTGTCCGCTTGATAGCGATAACGATGGTGTGCCTGATTATTTAGATAAAGAACCAACAACAGCTAAAGGAAATAAAGTAGATGGCTTTGGTGTAACTATTGATGAAGTAGCTTTAGCTCAACATCAAAAAGATTGGCAAAATGAAGCGCCCGAGCGCAGTAAAGAGTTTAACGTAAAACCAAGTGCAGATTATCTTAAACAAGTAGAAGCAAAAGCAAAAAAAGCTAATCAAGGAGTTAAAAATAATACAACTAGTAAAATACCAGCCGAGTTAAAATCTGCTGATATAAATAACGATGGATTTATTTCTGCTGACGAGATTACAAAAACAATAGATTCTTTCTTTGAAGGAAGCGGCGACTTTACGGTAGAAAAAATCAATAAACTAATTGATTATTTCTTTGAGCAGTAAAATTTAGTTTATCACACTACTCAAAAAGCCCTTACATAGCAGTATGTAAGGGCTTTTTAATTACAAAACACCCAACATTACTATCAACAAGTGTATGTTTAAAAAAACAAACACACCAACACTTAATAGCTTTTGCTTCGTACTAAATTTGCTTGAGTTGTAGTAATCATTAATTAGTAAGCTAACCTCGTACATATGAAATATATTATCGTTTTTATCCATGCTTTAGCCATAGCCATTTATCAATTATTATTTGGTGATCCGGTGGCTGTAGCTGCAAAAATACCCGACAACATAGAAGCCGGTAAAAATTTTGTAATTGAAGTTACTGTAAACAAAGCACAAGTAAGTGGCTTTGCCAAATTGCAATTAGAAATTCCTGCAGGTTTTGTGGCAAGTGAAGTAGAGAGCAAAGGTGGAAGTTTCTCTTCATCGGGTAGAATTGTAAAAATCATTTGGACGTCTGTTCCTTCAGAAACAGAACTTCTTGTAAAAATTAATGTGTCTGTACCTACATCTGCTTCGGGCAATTTGCCTATTAAAGGTAAATTTTCTTATATAGAAAATAACGTAAAACAAGAAACTGAATTTCCTGAATTAACCGTAAAGTTAAGTGGTGCAGCACCTACAGATGTTTCCTCTCAACCAGCTGCAGAGCCTGTTGCTACTACAGAACCCGTTGCCACTAACGCAGGCACTACCGATACAACATCTCAATCGTTTTCTAAACCTAATGAACCAGATGCTTCGGTTTCTGTAAACAGAAAAATAACCGCTTTAGGTTCGCCTAATAATTTTGAAGTTAATTTGGTTATTAAAAAAGGGGGCGTAAAAGGCTTTGCTAAATTATCTGAAAAAATACCTGTTGGTTATAAAGCAGAACAAGGAAGTGTTTCTGGGGCATCTTTTGCTTTTGAAAACGGAGAAGCTAAATTTATTTGGACTTCTATACCTGCAGCCGAGGAAATAACCGTGTCTTATAAATTAACACCGGATGCCGGCGCAAGCATACAAAACCCATCTTATATAGAAGGAAGTAAATTTTCTTACATAGAAAGTGATCAAACAAAAAAAATAACATTAGACAGGCAAGAATTATCATCTGATAGTCAGCCGCAGGCATCAACAAACACACAAGCTACAGAACCTGCCACAACTACAAATACTACACCGCCAGATAATAATGCTGTTGCAAACGAAGTTGCCAAAGAACCTGCCGCAACTACTACTGAAGCACCTGCCACTAAAATCGCTACAGAGCCTGCAACAACTGCTACTGTACCTAAAAATGGCAATATACATTACTCTGTACAAATTGGTGCATTTAAAAATGGTGTAAGTGCCGGTTCTTTAGGAAAAAGGTATTCTTTAAGCGAAAATATAAAAACCGAAATGCATGAAGGTTATACAAAATGTATTTTAGGGAAATTTGACGAATATAAAACTGCGCGTGATAACCGTGAAACCGTTAAGAATAAAGGCGTAACAGATGCATTTGTTACCGCATACAACTCGGGTAAACGTATTACAGTGCAAGAGGCACTAATGGTTAGTAATCAAAAATGGTACAAATAAATCACTAAATTAGTGGTTGATTTTAGTACCTTTGAACACAACCAATTATTACACCGATGCAAGAAAACTCATGGGATTATATAAGGGAGATACAATCTACAGAATATACTTGCGGATATTGCAATAACGCTTTAGTTTCTAACCATGGGTTTATTGGAGTCAATCCTTCCAACACTAACATGGTAAAGTTTATTTATGTTTGTCATTTTTGTGGTTGCCCCACTTATTTCCATTTTAAC
>CAIXZI010000195.1 GCA_903923915.1 uncultured Bacteroidota bacterium | reverse complement strand
TTTTCCTTGACGAAAAAGAAGCAAAAAGTAAAGAAAGTCCAATGGCAAATCGCACAGACCACTCGGCGCCGCGGACTTTCGGGCTTACACGCTTTTCCAAATTAAAATTATCTACATAAACATTGTTTGGATTATGAAAGAGGTTTAATTTTAATGTAAGCGTTAAGGATTGTAGTGGAAAGCTTTTGCAGTAATCTGCAAAACTTGCAACGGAAAGCCTGCCCTTTGTAATCAAAGGGAACGCCATAGTTATTCTTCGAAAAGTTAAAAATAGATTTTACTAAGAACAGATGCTGAAACGAGTTCAGTATGACTTAGGTGTTTATCCTAAATAAGTTTTTAGAATTTTATTTTTAGAAGCGTTTCTTAAACGACGAATGGCTTTTTCTTTAATTTGTCTAACGCGTTCGCGGGTAAGGTTGTATTTCTCACCAATTTCTTCGAGTGTTAAGCTATTTTTAGAACCTATGCCGTAAAATAAACTAACTACTTCGCTTTCTCTTTCTGTAAGGGTAGCCAGGGCACGTTTAATTTCGATGCTTAATGAATCGGTCATTAAAACATTATCAGGCTGTGGGTTAGATGGGTCGAATAATACATCCATCAAATTCATATCTTCATTACTGGAGAATGCTGCATCGGCAGAAACGTGCTTGTTAGCTACGCTTAGTGTAACGCTTACTTCTTCTTGCGACATTTCAAGCGCTTCGGCAATTTCTTCTAAGCTTGCTTCGCGTTCTAATTTTTGCTCGAGTATAACAAGTGCTTTTCTGATTTTATTTAGAGAGCCAATTTTATTTAATGGTAAACGTATAACACGAGATTGTTCTGCTACGGCTTGCATGATAGATTGACGAATCCACCAAACGGCGTAAGAGATAAATTTAAAGCCACGTGTTTCATCAAAACGTTTAGCAGCTTTGATAAGACCTAAATTACCTTCATTAATCAAATCTGGAAGCGTTAAGCCGTTGTTTTGATACTGCTTAGCTACAGATACCACAAAACGCAAATTAGCCACCGTAAGACGCTCTAAAGCAGCTTCATCTCCGGCACGTATTTTTTGTGCAAGAATAGTTTCTTCTTCGGCAGTTATAAGTTCGTGTTTACCAATGTCAGACAAATACTTATCAAGTGAAGCACTTTCTCTGTTGGTAATAGATTTGGTTATTTTAAGTTGTCTCATGGGATGGAAAATAAAAATTGAAATACATCAGGTTTGAAAGGAACAACTGAAGTAATATTTTTATAAAGGTACGAAAAAATTAGCAATAAATTATGAGAATGTTTTAAAACTCAATGAAATTGGGCTATGTAATATTTTACTTATTTAAACTTGATTTGATATTTTAGAAAAAGCAGCGCACATATTTCGACAAGCTCAATATGACCAAACACTATTTTCTAAAGAAATAAGTACAAAACAAAAAAGCCGCAAGAAATAAATCCTGCGGCTTTTGTATGATATAAGTTTAAACTTAGGCTTCTGTTTCAGGAGTTGCATCAGCAGCACCTTCAGTTTTCGCAGCTGCTTTTTTAGGAGCGCGACGACGAGTAGTTTTCTTTTTAGTTTCTGTAGCACCACCAGCTGCTTTGTTTGAT
>CAIXZI010000194.1 GCA_903923915.1 uncultured Bacteroidota bacterium | reverse complement strand
ATGGTACTGCTGGCAAATTTATTGGTGTATGGGTCAATTTTTTGTCCGTTGTTATAGGTGTGGTTAGCTCCCGCATTAAGCGATGGCAATATGGCCGCTTTACTTTGGTTGTAACTTACCTGATTAATATCTGCGTTAAGGGCATTTTGCTTTATGGTTGGATTATTTTTTAATGCGTAATCTATACACTGTTGCAGATTCCATGCTTGCGGAAATGCCATTGTGCTGATAAAAGATAAAATAATAAGTGCAATTGTTTTTTTCATACCGATATAATTAGTGTAAAAGTAAAAACAAGTGGGATATATTTAACATACTTTAGTACCTACGGAAAAATTTGAGGGCAATTGGTTTATTTGTTACAGCAAACCCATAAAAGCAAGGTAACAAAACACAAAAGGGGTGGCAAAAAATAGGCTATCAAATCTATCTAAAACCCCACCATGACCAGGCATTAAACTTCCACTGTCTTTAACGCCCGCCATACGTTTAAGCATGCTTTCTACCAAATCGCCCAGGTTGCCAAAAACAGCCACTATTATTGAAATGGCTACCCAATGTATAGTTGCTAATTGCGGAAACATGCCGGCTACCACAAAAGATAAACCTATGCAAAAGGCAATGCCACCCAAAGTACCCTCCCAGGTTTTATTGGGTGATATTTTCTCGTATAGTTTATGCTTACCAAAAAAACTACCTACTAAATAAGCCCCGGTATCATTTAACCAAACAAAGAAAATCATTCCCAATACTCTTTGAGGTTGAAAAAAATTTCTTACTTCGTTATAATCAAAATGTAAAACCATTGAAATAAGCATACAGCAAGGCACGGTAACGTATAACAATGCCATTAATAAATAAGCTACATTTTGTAAAGAAGCTGTTTTTTTAAATAATTCAACAATAAATAAACAAAAACATAAAACAACAAGCAGATGCGGAAGAAACCTAAGATTGGGCGTTTCTATAAATGGATACCAAATAGCAACAATTATAGTTAAAACATGAATTACATACCCTACATATTTATTAGGCTTTGCTTGTAGGTTTTCGCTGATTTTGAAAAATTCATGTAAACCAATAAAGCCAACTACTGTAAAAAACAAAACAAAGGATAGGTAGCTATACCAAACACAACCCAACAACAACGCCACAAATACTAATGCAGTTGTGGCGCGCGTGTAAAAAGTTTTAACGTTAAATGCCATTAAGCCTCGGTAGGTGTAATGTTTGCTATTGCAGTAGGCGTTTCTTCTTTATCAAAAGGACGCTTGCCAAAAATAACTTCCAAATCATCTCTAAAAATAACTTCTTTCTCTAACAACTTTTCAGCCAGTAAAGTAAGTTTAGCTTTATGCTCGTTTAAAAGTTCCTTGGTTTTAACGTAGGCTTTATCAATTAATTTTTTTATTTCTTCATCAATTGTTTGCGCGGTATGTTCGCTGTAAGGCTTACCAAACTGATATTCTTGTTGTCCGCTGCTATCGTAATAACTAACGTTTCCAATTTTATCATTCAAGCCATAATACACAACAGATGCAAAAGCCTGTTTGGTGATTTTTTCTAAATCGCTTAGAGCACCTGTACTAACACGGCCAAACATAATTTCTTCTGCTGCACGTCCACCAAGGGCTGCACACATTTCATCAAAAATCTGATCCATGGTGTTTAGTTGTCTTTCTTCAGGTAAATACCATGCAGCGCCTAACGAACGACCACGTGGTACGATAGTAACCTTTACCAAAGGAGATGCGTGCTCTAACATCCAACTAACCGTAGCATGTCCCGCTTCGTGAAATGCAATAACACGTTTTTCTTGCGGAGTAATGATTTTATTTTTCTTTTCTAAGCCTGCAATGATACGATCAACTGCGTCTAAAAAATCTTGTTTCTCAACAAACTTTTTATCGTTACGTGCCGCTATTAGAGCTGCTTCATTACAAATATTAGCAATATCTGCACCACTAAAGCCCGGAGTTTGTTTCGCTAAGAAATCAATATCTAAATCTTTATCTAATTTAATTGGTTTTAAATGCACCTGGAAAATCTCTCTGCGCTCATTCAAATCAGGAAGATCAACGTGAATTTGTCTGTCAAAACGACCCGCGCGCATCAAAGCTTTATCTAAAATATCGGCACGGTTTGTTGCAGCTAAAATAATTACACCGCTGTTAGAACCAAAACCATCCATCTCCGTCAATAACTGATTTAAGGTGTTTTCGCGTTCATCATTTCCACCAAAAGAGGCGTTTTTACCACGTGCGCGACCAATAGCATCAATCTCATCAATAAAAATAATACAAGGTGCTTTTTCTTTTGCCTGTCGGAATAAATCTCTAACGCGAGACGCACCAACACCAACAAACATCTCCACAAAATCAGAACCTGATAAAGAGAAGAAAGGAACTTTAGCTTCGCCGGCAACAGCTTTTGCCAACAATGTTTTACCTGTACCCGGAGGGCCTACCAATAAAGCCCCTTTAGGAATTTTAGCGCCTAAGTCGGTATATTTTTTTGGCGTTTTTAAGAAATCAACAATTTCTTTAATTTCAATTTTTGCGCCTTCTAAGCCTGCTACATCAGCAAAAGT
>CAIXZI010000193.1 GCA_903923915.1 uncultured Bacteroidota bacterium | reverse complement strand
GAAATAGAAAAATTAAATAAGACACTTAAACTTCCAAAAAAACTTATTCTGCATACCTCCGGAAGTGTTGATATGAAAGCATTAAAGAACATTTCTGCCAACATTGGCGTATTGTATCCTTTGCAAAGTTTTTCAAAACAAGTAAAAATTTCTTTTGCATCTCTGCCCGTATTAATTGAAGCCAGCAATTCAGGCTCGTTACAAAAATTAAAAACGCTGGCATTAGCTTTAAGCAAACATGTTAGTGAAGTAGATTCTGCTAATCGTTTAAAAACGCATGTAGCGGCTACGATGGTAAACAACTTTACCAATTATTTATATAGTTTGTCGTATGATTTTTTGACTAAAGAAAAAAACAACGCTTTTCATTTATTAATGCCGTTAATTAAACAAACGGTTAAAAAAATAAAAACACATAAGCCTTCTACCGTGCAAACAGGGCCGGCCAAACGAGGTGATGAAAAAACTATAAAAAAACACTTGCAGTTATTGGAGAAATATCCAAATCAAAAACAAGTGTATGAGTTATTTACCAAGCTTATAAAAAAACAATACCATGTCTGAAAATTTTAAATCGCGCCTAAAACATATTGATACGTTAATTTTTGACATTGACGGCGTTATGACCGATGGTAAATTTTATTTTATGCCTGATGGAACGCCTATTAGAGGTCAGAACATTAAAGACAGTTATGCGCTGCAAATGGCCGCTAAAAAGGGATACAGGCTGGCAGTTATTTCCGGTGGAAGCTCTGAAGCAGTAAAAAAATCTTTGCAACATTTAGGAATTGAATATGTGTTTTTAAAACAGCATGATAAATTAAGTTGCTATAAAGATTTTATTGCCGAGCATAGCATAGATGAAAAACATATTTTATACATGGGCGATGATTTGCCAGATTATGAAGTAATGCAACGTGTATCTGTTGCTTGTTGTCCGGCAGATGCAGCAACCGAAATAAAAGATATTTCTATTTATGTATCAGCCAAAAACGGCGGAGAAGGTTGTGTGCGTGATATTGTTGAACAAGTAATGCGGGTGCGTGGCGATTGGGAAATTACACATTGGTAAATGACACGAGCGAAAGCGAACTGCATTTTACAAATGGTAAAAATGAGTTAAAACAAAATGAACATAAAAGCATTCATAAAACTTATTCGTTTTGATAACTTAGTAGTTATAGCATTAACCATGCTAACAACGCGCTACTGTTTAATGCAACCTATATTAAGCATCAGGCATCCAGATATACAACTGCAATTATCACACTTTGATTTTTTTCTTTTAATACTAAGCACTGTATTAATTGCAGCCGCAGGTTATATTATTAACGATTACTTTGATGTTAAAACAGATAGAATTAACAAACCTCAAAAATTATATATTGATAACGGAGTTAAACGCCGCTTGGCTATTGTCATTCACACCATATTTAACGTATTGGGCTTTATATTGGCAGCCTACGTGGCACATAAAGCAAATAACATTTTTTTATGTGGCATACAGTTTATTTGTATTACCGCTTTGTGGTTTTATTCTACACACCTAAAACGACAAGTGCTAAACGGCAATATATTAGTAGCATTACTTTCGGCTATGGTGCCTTTACAAATTTTATTTTTTGAAATGCCTTTACTTAACGATAAGTTTTTAGAAAGCATTAAAAGTTTTTCGTTCTTATATTTATCGGTTTGTTCATTTGCACTGTTTGCATTTTTACTTTCTTTAATAAGAGAAATCATAAAAGATATAGAAGATTATAAAGGCGATTATGAAACCGGATGCCGCACCATGCCTATCGTATGGGGCGTAAAAGCTGCAAAAGCCATTGTTGCAG
>CAIXZI010000192.1 GCA_903923915.1 uncultured Bacteroidota bacterium | reverse complement strand
TATCAATTGGTTTTTTATACTCAGGCACTTTGGATGGATTAATACTGAAGATACTCTTCCCCGTCTTAATAAAATTTTCAATTTCTGTTTTCAGTGTGTCTGGCAAATTGAAATTCGTAGAGGTAAGATAACTTAAAGCACTATTTGCTGCTGCTTGTGGTGCTTGTACATCATATCCCCAAAATTCAATTTTCTCGTTTTTGCTTCTTTTGGTATTTAATGATTTGAGCAAGATTAACAAGTCAACATACTCCTTATAATTCATTGTTGAAATCCCTAAACCTTTGATTAGTTCATTCGGATTTCCCTTGCCCGAAATAATGTAATCATTGATAGGTGCACAGTGAGCCATATTAGCTTCAATTATAATTGCCTGAGCATTTTTCTTTATTGCTAAATATTGAACAAGTCTTGTTTTAAACTCAAAAATTTCTTTTGAGCCGTGGGTTACTTCACCTAAGCCAATAACTTTCTTATTTCCTATCCATTTATCAAAAAAAAATAAGTCATCAATGTTATTAGTCAATGAAACTTGTTCAATTTGTTTAATGTATTTACTTTCAGTGCTTTGTCCTAATAATCTTGTAGATAATGCTAAAAAGACAATTGTTACTCTAATAACTTTATTCAAATTATTTGTTTTATTTTTCATTTAATTCAGAATTTAATTTAATCTCTGTAAAATTAAAACCAAGGGAGAGCATTAAAATTGTACTTTTTCGACATTTATTTCACTTTCCATAAAATTTTCCCATTTCCTAATACAGATAAATTTTTGAAAAATATTTTTGGAGTATAATTTGTTAGCTTTTTGAATTCATTAATTAAATGAGCTTGGTCAGTATATTCAAATTTATAAGCTAGCTCTGTTAAATTACTTTTCACGTCTGGATTAACATAATCATATATACTTCTTCTAAATCTTTCAATTCTCCTAAAGTGAGCAGGGCTGCAGCCTATGTATTTGTTAAAGTAACGATTTAATTGCTTTTGATTTAGATTTACACTTTTTGCAATATCAATTATTGAGATCTTATTTTCAAAATCCCTTAAAAGTTTGACAGCTTTAAGAAGTGCTACAAGATTAGGAATTGGATTAAACTTCGCCATTAAAAATTGTTCAACTAATTTAAGCTTTTCTGTCTTGTTTTCGCATAAAGTCAATTTTGAAAACAAATTAGGAACATCATTATTGAAAGAAGTTATAGTATAAAAATTCTGCTCAGAACTGAAAATGAAATTTGAAAAGCAGCAAATACCAATTGGTTTAAAGTTTATTGCACTATTGCATCACAGTTAAAATATTTGAGAGAGTCGAAATATTGAATCCCTGTTATATCGGCAATATTTTGATTATTTACATTTACAGAATCTAAAGATGTTACGACTGAGTTTGTTGTGTCCATTTGATTACCAGTCATGGCAGAAGGAACATTTGTTTGAAGCCAAGTCACAAAATTAGCGTCAGGTATAGTTACATATTGTGCTTTTGTATTTACTGTTATACCTATGTGCGCCCACGAGGCTATGTACACATAACAAAGTCAAGTGTCTGCCGAGTGAAAGATAATTTGTTAATGAAGTATTATTAATTTTTTATTTATTATGCGGTCTGTCGTTTTTATTGTCAGAGTATATGCGCCGTTGTCTAAGGACGCGACATTAATATTTTCTTTGTCGCTTATGCTTTTGCTAAATACGTGTCTGCCGTTTACATCAAACAAGTCTACGTTTAGTTTGTCAGTTGTATTTGCGTCAATGAAGAACTGGTCGCTTGTTG
>CAIXZI010000191.1 GCA_903923915.1 uncultured Bacteroidota bacterium | reverse complement strand
TAAATGTAAAAAATATTCAATTTTGATACGTGTGATTTAGTTTATTCTTTTTTATGTATGTAATCCTAAACACAGAATAGCTAAATGCTTCACAACAATTATTTATTAAATTATGAAAGAATATTTATTTAAAACTAAAGCTGAGATAAAATTATATTATTACAAAATAATAATAGAACGTAGAATTAAAAGAATGCATGCCAACATAAAGGCTATAAACAAAGTTTTAAACGGAGTATAAGCTCTGTTTTGGATTTATAATATAACCTTTAGCTTGGCATATTTAAGCAATAATTGTTTTTGCCCACCTAAATCAAAATTAATGGTGGCTTTTATATTTGGGAAATCGCCTTCAATGGCAAGCACACTTCCTTTACCAAATTTTTCGTGCTGAACAACCGTACCTTCTTTAATGCTTTTAATTTCAGCAGCATCAATAGGCGCAGCTTGTGTATTAACGGAATTGGTAGAAACTAAATTTCTTTTTAGAAGCGGAGATGCCTGTTTGGGCTTTAGCAAGTCAACACTATTTCCTCTATTACTATTTTGCTGAAACGAATTTTCTTCACGTTTAAATTCAATAATGCGTTTTTCTTTTGGTTTCTCTTCAGGGTATTCAATAAACTGAGCATCTATTTCATCAATAAATCTACTCGGCTCGCACATAACGTGGTTGCCATATCTAAAGCGTCTTTCAGCATAACTTAAAGTTGCCTTTTTTTCGGCACGAGTTATTGCTACGTAAAACAAACGACGCTCTTCTTCCAAATCATCTTTATCCATCAAGGTCATTTGCGATGGAAATAAATTTTCTTCCAAACCAACAATATACACATAAGGAAACTCCAATCCTTTAGAAGCGTGTATCGTCATCAAGGTTATTTTATCCGCATTTTCATCTTCCTTGTTTTTGTCGGCATCAGTAAGCAATGCAATATCCTGCATAAACTCATCAATGGTTTTTATTTTCGTGTCTGATTTTTGTGCAAATAAATCCTGTGTATCAAGCACTTCGCTATCAACAATTTCTTGTTTTAATTCTTCTTCCTGTGGCGTGCGCTCGGTTTCAATAAAGCCTTTTACGGCACTTAATAACTCTTCAACGTTTTCAACGCGACTAATTTCTTCAGGAGTCTTATCTTTATTCAAATCCCGCAAAATGCCGGTGCTGTTTATTATTTGATTGGCAGTTTCGTAAGCATCCTGCTGCAAAGCCAAATGCCCAAAACTTTTTATCATGGCAGCAAAGTCTTTCAGTTTACCTGCTGTACCTGCGTTTATATCCGGATTAAAATCTTGCAGATTATCTATTACGGTAAAAATACTGGCATCGTTATCATTAGCCAGCACAGCTATTTTATCAATAGTTGCTTGGCCAATACCACGCGCCGGATAGTTAATAACCCTTCGCATTGCCTCATTATCATTAGGATTTATAGCTAAGCGAAAATAAGAAAGCACATCTTTAATCTCCTTACGCTGATAGAACGAAACGCCTCCGTAAATACGATAAGGTAAATTTCTTTTTCTAAAACCTTCCTCAAACGCACGCGATTGCGCATTGGTACGATATAAAATAGCAAAAGCGGTATTAGGCAATTGCTTGTTCATTTTTGTATTGAAAATGGAATTGGCAATTTTATACCCTTCTTCCATATCGCTGGCAGAACAAAGCACTTGTATTTTTTCTCCTTCGGCGTTGCTTGTCCAAACATTTTTATCAAACTGCTCGGTATTCTTTTTTATGATAGAGTTGGCAGCGTTTACAATATTTTGCGTTGAACGATAATTCTGTTCTAAGAACAATTTTTTTACATCCGGATAATCCTTTTCAAAATTTAAAATATTCTGAATATTAGCTCCACGAAACGAATAAATACTTTGCGCATCATCTCCAACAACACACAGGTTTTCATAACGAGCAGCCAGTTGTTTTACAATAACATATTGAGAAAAGTTAGTATCCTGATACTCATCTACCAAAATGTATTTAAACTTGTTTTGGTATTTTATTAACACATCCGGAAAATCACGAAGCAACACATTTGTATTAAATAGTAAATCGTCAAAATCCATAGCACCGGCACGAAACAAACGTTTTTGATAAGCATCATATATTTCGCCAATCATAGGTTTTTGCGAAGCCCTGTCATCAGCCATAGCCGTTGGGTTTGCCAGATATTGTTTTGCTGTGATTAAATTATTTTTCGCTGCCGAAATTCTATTTAAAACCAAAGATGGTTTGTAAACCTTATCATCCAGGTTATGTGTTTTTAAAATCTCTTTAATTACACTTTTGCTATCATCTGTATCGTAAATAGTAAAGTTTTTTGGGTAGCCCAATTTCTCTGCTTCAAAGCGTAATATTTTTGCAAACACACTGTGAAACGTGCCCATCCATAAGGCTTTCGCATCCGATTCGCCAATCAATTTTCCAATACGAGCTTTCATTTCTCGTGCAGCTTTGTTGGTAAAGGTTAATGCCAAAATATTAAAAGCACTGTTTCCTTTTTCAATAATATGTGCAATGCGATAAGTAAGAACACGCGTTTTGCCCGAACCTGCTCCTGCAATAATCATCAAAGGTCCTTCGGTATGTTCGGCGGCTTCGCGCTGTATGGGGTTTAATTCGTCTAAATAATGCTGGCTCACGTGTCTAAATAATTTCTTTAAAATTAAGATTTTACAAGGTGTTTCGTTTAAAAAGTTTTCAGCAATAATTTACAAAAACAGGTAACAGGTATTTGGTATAAAGTATCAGGTCTATTTGGGCGTTCCGGTTGAGTACAACCGTCGGGCTTTATAAGCAAAGCTTTTCGATTACAAAAAGGCTTTCATTATCAATACCTAACGCAAGTACAATCTATTAAAATTTTTGTAAGTTTGCAATAATGTTGCGTAAAAGTTTCGCCATATTTTTTTTATGTGTGTACAGTTTGGTACTCATTAAACCTTTACTTCCTTTTGTAGATTACGCCATTAATAAAGAATATATTTCTAAAAATCTTTGCGAAAACCGATCTAAACCAAAACTTAATTGTAATGGTAAATGTCATTTAATGAAACAATTAAAAAAAGCAGGCGCAGAAAACCCAACTGATGGAACTACTTCAAAAGGTGCTTCAAATCAAGAAGAAAACAGTTTTCATGTAAATTCATTGTTTAATTTTAATTCAACTGTTATTATTTCTCAATCAGATAAATTCTATTTAAAAACAACAAGTAATTTACTTCCTTCAAATTATTTACAAGATATTTTCCATCCGCCACAGGCATAATTACTATTTCTTATCAAGTTTTATGATGCAATTTCTTTGCATCTATTGTAGTAATTAATTTTTACAAATGAAGAATTTTAAACTTCTTCTTTTGGTTGTTATGTTACAATCTTTTGTAGCCTATTCAACCGAAAGTGGAGATAGTACAAAATGCAGCTTTAGTTGTTGCAGGCCCGATGCTGTAGCTCCCGCAGGTATAATGACCGACCACGTACACGAAAAAGGCAAGTTTGCTATTGCATACAGCTTTATGGATATGGTTATGCAGGGCAATCAAATAGGCACAAAACCAGTTAGCGATGCTACTATTTTTAATGCCTACATGATGGCTACCAACCGCATGAATATGCAAATGCACATGCTAATGCCCATGTATGGAATAACGGATAGGTTTACAGTAATGGCAATGATTAATTACAATGTAAACAACATGAGTATGCACATGATGCCCATGCAAAGTATGATGAATATGCCTGGAATGACTATGGCAGATTATAGCAGTATGCCTACAAAAATGAAATCTTCAGGATTTGGTGACACGAAAATTTATGCTTTGTATAATGTGCTACCATCCTGCAATCATAGACTTGTAGCCGGTTTAGGGCTTAGTTTACCAACCGGAAGTATAAATGCAAAAGGTGCAACTATGCAAAACAATAATGATGTATTGCCTTACTGCATGCAGCTTGGTACTGGCACATATAATATACTACCCAGCTTGGTTTATGTTGGTCAAGGCTCTCATTTATCATGGGGTTTAGCCTTTAACGCAAACATAAAATTAGGTGTTAATACACACAACTATTGCTGGGGTAATGAGTATAATGCTAGTCCGTGGTTAGCATACCAGTTTACAAATTGGATAAGTGTTTCAGCGCGGGCAGAGTATTATGCGATGGATAAATTATATGGTTGGGATGCTGCAATTAACCAATCATCAGGTAATGATGCAACCGCTAATGTGGCTAACTACGGCGGACAAAAAGTAAATGGTTATGTAGGTTTAAATCTATATGCTCCAAAAAACTTTTTAAAAGGAGGGCGCTTACTCGTAGAATATGGTATACCGGTTTATCAAAACGTTGTAGGCCTGCAATCAACTTTAAAATCAACCATTACAGCCCGATTACAATTTAATTTTTAAATCAAACACAATGAAATTATTAATCATCATTTTAACATTAGAACTAATAATACTGGCAAACCAGTTTATTACGGTAAAAAAACTATTAAACAAAATTTTAAAGAAAAACTAAAACCATGAAAAAAATCACAACATTAAGCATTAAAATAATTTTAGTAGTAAGTGTGTTAACCTTTTTATCTTGTAAAAAGAAAGATACTACTACAAATACAACAACCCCACCAACACCTATGGGTACTATTGCTGTGCATTTACACACCAATATTGATACTACCGAAGCTGATTCAGGTGCTTTGGTTTTAGATAATGTAAATGGCAAAAGATTTCAGTTAAACCTTGCACAGTTTTACATCTCAGGTGTTGTGGCTTATAAAACAGATGGCACGGCAGAGCCTATAAGTGGCGCTTATGCTTTAAAAACTATTGCACAAGAAATGTATATTATTGGGCAAGTACCAACCGGAAATTACAGCAAAATTTCGTTTAATGTAGGTATAGATGCTGCAACAAATGCTACCAATCCATTGGCACACACAGGTGTTTTGGGCCTGCAAAGCCCAAGCATGTGGTTTGGTAATACTACACAAGGGTATATTTTTATGAATGTGCAAGGTTATGCAGATACTACAGCAAACCATACAGGAACCGCTAACCAATATTTTTCTTATCAATTGGGTGGTAATGCTC
>CAIXZI010000190.1 GCA_903923915.1 uncultured Bacteroidota bacterium | reverse complement strand
TACTTCGCTAAACACTCAACAAATAGATGCTATTAAAATGGATATAGCTAAAACAGACAGCGCTGCATTTTCTAAAAACAATAACGATATTGAAACTTACATGAATTCTTTAGATGAAAGCAATTATGCAGTTTTAGTACAAACATTGCCTATAGATGAAACAAGCAAATATCAAAGTGGCTTTGATTTATTTAAGCATAAAATACCTATGTGGATTTTTATACTTGTTTGCTTTGCATTAGCTGTTTGGGCATTTAAACAAAACCTATCGCTTATACCTTTGCTTGGTTTAATTTGTTGCCTTTACATGATGGCCGAATTAGGTTTATCTAACTGGATTGGCTTTGGTATTTGGCTGGTTGTAGGATTAGTAGTTTATTTTAGTTACGGGTTTAAGAAGAGTAAGTTAAATTTAGATACAACAACATTATGATAGCATTAATAACAGGAGCCACATCGGGCATAGGTAAAGCAAGTGCAGAAATTTTTGCAAAACACGGCTATAATTTAATAATAACCGGTAGACGTAATGAACGTTTGCATGCCCTTGCAGAAGAACTAATAAGCGCATATAATATTAATGTACACACCCTTTGCTTTGATATCAGAAAGTTAGATGAAGTAAAAACAAACATAGCTTCTTTGCCAATTGAATTTAAGCAAATAGATGTATTGTTAAACAATGCAGGCCTTGCTTCGGGTTTATCTACCATACAAGATGGTGATACTAACGATTGGGAAAAAATGATTGACACCAACGTAAAAGGCTTGCTATACATTACCCGTGAAGTTTCTCAGTTAATGATTACCAATAAAAAAGGGCATATCATCAATATCGGTTCTATTGCAGGTAAAGAAGTATATGCCAATGGTAATGTATATTGCGCAACCAAACATGCTGTGGACGCACTTAACAAAGCCATGCGTATAGATTTACTTCCGCATCAAATACGCGTATCAGCTATTAACCCCGGTATGGTTGAAACCGAATTTAGTATTGTTCGTTTTCATGGAGACGAAGAGCGCGCTAAAAAAGTATATGAAGGTTTACAACCCTTAACGCCGCAGGATATTGCTGAAACTGTTTTTTGGGTAGCTTCTCGTCCGGCACACGTAAACATAAATGATATTATTATTATGCCAACCGTGCAGGCAAATTCTACCACTACTTTAAGAAAGTAATTTGATACATTAGACTTCTTTACATAATAGTGCCTGGTCATGTTGAGCCTGTCGAAACATGTGCGCAGCCTGCCCATATCCTTCGACAAGCTCAGGATGACTTAGGCTCTTTTAACATAAAATATTATTTTCCGTAGATGTCTATTGTATTTGCGTTAGGGATTGCAACGAAAATCCTTTTAGGTAATCCTAAAAGATTGAAGTGGAAAGCCCGACGTTGGTAACCCAACGGAACGCCCTAAAATATCTCCGTAAAAAAACGACTTAATAAAGCAGGCTTCAATAAAACAGTAAAAACAAAGCCAAACACAGCGCCCCAAAAGTGAGCATTATGCCCAATATTATCTAATTGGCGTTTGCCCATATACCAGCTATAAGCTAAATACAAAACGCCAAAAAGCCAAGCAGGTATAAAAACCGGAATAAACATAATACCCATGCCCATTGTAGGATTAATTAAAATGGCACTAAACACAATAGCCGTTACGGCTCCGCTTGCTCCTACC
>CAIXZI010000189.1 GCA_903923915.1 uncultured Bacteroidota bacterium | reverse complement strand
TCATCTGTAGCGCAAGATCCTTTGCCGGTTGGTGTTACAATATCATCATCATCACTTCCTTCTGCGCCGCTGTAATCATGATCACGAGCCACCATAATAGAGTATGGTTTTTTCATGAACGCTTTTCCTTTATCGCTTACTTTTAGTAAACCGTAGTTTTCAATATCTTTAGATAGCAAGCCGTTTACCAATGCCTGGCGGAACACAGCACTCCAGTAACGATCATCTTTATCATCCTGAACGCCATCTCCAAATACATCTAAATCGTTGTGTTTATATGTTTTGCCGGTTGAGGTTAATGAACCCATCAACACGTTAATAACGTCTTTTGTTTTGTGTTTTTCTTTAACCGCAAGTACGGCTTCAAGCGCCAATGCTACATCTTCTTTACCTTCTGCTTTTTGTTTAGGATGGCGGCAATTATCGCAAAGGGCGTTACAATCTTTTTCGGCAAATTCTTCTCCAAAATAGTGTAGTAAAACTTTACGTCTACAAGAAGAAGTTTCTGCAAAAGAAACTGTTTCGTTTAAAAGGCTTTTTCCAATTTCCATTTCGGCAACCGGTTGACCTTTTAAGAATTTCTCTAACTTAACAATATCATCGTAGCTGTAAAAAGTAACGCAATTACCTTCGCCACCATCACGCCCGGCGCGACCGGTTTCTTGATAATAACTTTCTAACGATTTTGGAATATCATGGTGTATTACAAAACGAACATCCGGCTTATCGATACCCATACCAAAGGCAATGGTAGCCACAATTACGTTTAAATCTTCCATTAAAAAGCCATCCTGCACTTTGGCGCGCTCTTTGGCATCCATACCTGCGTGATACGGCTCGGCTTTAATACCGTTAACTTTAAGAGCTTCGGCAATTTCTTCAACCTTTTTACGGCTTAAACAGTAAATAATACCCGATTTGCCGGCATTTTGTTTTACATATTTAATAATTTCTTTATTTACGTTGGTTTTAGGACGAATATCATAATACAAATTACCACGGTTAAAGGATGATTTATATAAATCGGCATCCAACATACCCAAGTTTTTTTGAATATCTAACTGAACTTTTGGCGTAGCTGTTGCAGTAAGGGCAATAACAGGCACGTTGCGCTTCATACGCTCGCTAACTTTGTCTATAATTGGACGAAGGCGGCGGTATTCAGGTCGGAAATCATGCCCCCACTCAGAAATACAATGCGCTTCATCAATAGCAAAGAAAGATACATCAAACTCGGTAAAGAATTTTATGTTGTCTTCTTTAGTAAGGGTTTCGGGCGCTACGTATAATAATTTGGTTTTTCCGGCAAGTACATCTTTTTTAACCTGAGTAATATCTGCCTTGTTTAACGATGAGTTTAAAAAATGCGCAATACCATCTTCGTTGCTAAAACCTCTAATGGCATCTACCTGGTTCTTCATCAATGCAATAAGCGGAGAAACGATAATAGCGGTACCCTCGCTTACAATAGCAGGTAATTGATAGCAAAGAGATTTGCCTCCGCCCGTGGGCATAATAACAAAGGTGTCTTTACCGCCTAAAATGCTATTAATAATTTTTTCTTGATTGCCTTTAAATTTTCCGAAGCCGAAAAACTTTTTAAGGGTTCCTTGTAGTGATAACTCAAGTGTTGCACTCATGTTTTATATATTTTGAAATGTGGTTTTGTACTGTTCTAAATGTTACTCTAACGTAAAGATATACTAAAAATTTTGTTAGTATGAAAGAAATAGACTTAAAAAAGTAAAAATTATACCAATTTGGGTTTTTAAGCGATGAATGAATTATTGCGATGATTTTGATGATTATTTTAACTGCTAACGCATTAATACACAATAAATTTGCTATTGAAAACTCGTATTTATAATAAAACCATTATATTTGTTTCTTTACTTTATTAGTAGCTATGAAAAAGTGTATTTGTCTGATATTTTTATTGATTATCTCCAATAAGGCCTTGCCCCAAAAGGCAGCGTATTTAAAAGCCTTTACCGAAGGAAATTTTTTATTGCTTGAAAAAAACTACGATATGGCTCTGCAAAGCTTTAAACAAGCCTATGCCATAGATTCTACCAACGCTAATATAAACTACAAAGTGGGCTTGTGTTATATGAGTATGCCTTCTAAAAAGAAAAAAGCATTGCCTTATATGGAAAAGGCTATTACCAACATTAGCAAAAATTACCACGAAGATGAGCCTAATGAAAAACCGGCACCCAAAGATGCTTTTTACTATTGCGCTAAAGCACTCCATCTGTCGGGTAGATATACAGATGCCATTGCCCAGTTTGAAAAATACAAAAACATTGTAGGCTCGCACGATAAAGAACGGTATAACGAAGTACAACGACAAATTGAAACCTGTAATAATGCTATTTTATTGAGTAAAGACCCTGAGAAAATCACCATCAAAAACCTAGGTGATTCTATTAATACCGAGTTTTCTGATTATGGCCCGGTTGTAAATGCTGATGAAAGTGTGCTAATGTACACCTCTCGTCGCCCTGGAAGTACAGGTGGAGAACGCGGTCCTGATAATAGTTTTTACGATGATATTTATATGAGTAAAAGAAAATCGGATGGTAATTGGGCGTTTCCTACCAATTTACTTATTGGACTTAATACAAGTTCTAACGAAGCAACTATTGGTTTATCGGCAGATGGGCAAAAGTTATACTTATATAAAGATCTTAATGGTGGAGATATTTTTTATAGCAATCTTACAGGAGAGGCTTGGTCAAACCCGGTTCCTTTTGGCGAAGAGCTAAACTCGCAGCATTTTGAAACTCACTTAACCATTTCTTCTGATAGCAGCGTAATGTATTTTACCGGCGAACGCCCTGGCGGACTTGGTGGCGTTGATATTTACCGTTGTACCCGTCTTCCTAACGGCAAATGGAGTAAAGCATATTTATTAGATTCTACCATCAATTCTAGATATAATGAAGATTCTCCTTACTTACACCCTGATGGAAAAAAACTTTTCTTTTCATCTGAAGGGCATAACAGTATGGGCGGACTGGATATTTTTTATTGCCTTATTTCTACCGATCAGGACGGAAACATTTCCTACTCGGCACCAATAAATTTAAGAGCACCAATTAACACGCCAGATGATGATGAGTTTTATGTGCCTACTGCTAACGGTATTCACGCCTATTTTTCTTCGGCACGCGAAGGTGGTTATGGCGACCAAGATTTATACATTGCCGATTTGCCTAAAGATATTCAGGTTGATCCATTGGTATTATTAAAAGGTTATGTAACGTTTGATGGTGTGCATGACCGCCCGGAAAAAGTTGATATAAACATTTATGATGCTGAAACGAATGAGTTAGTGGCCCGCTGCAAACCAAACGCTCTTACAGGAAAATACTTGGCTATATTAAACCCGGGTCCGTTAGGTAAAAAGTTTATTATAAAATACGAAGCTTTAGGGTTTCAGCCTGCTTCGCAAACGGTTGACGTAGTATCTGGTTCGGCTTACCGCGTAGTAGAAAAAGAAGTTGAGTTTGAGTTTATGAATATGGAAAGTAAAGCCAGCACTTCTATATCTATGGGTGGCTTAATTACCAACGAAGACATGGAATCTATTGTTGATGTGCAAATTATTGTGAAAGACAACAACACCGGCGAACTTTTAAAAACATACACCACCAGTAGCGATGTAGGTTTTTATTATTTGGTACTTGATCGTGGTAGAAACTACAACATCAGCTTTGAAGCACCGGGTTATTTATTTCAATCTCAAAACGTAGATATTCCTAAAAAGGCAGAGGCCCAACACGTAGAGATAATGAAGAACATTAAGCTTGAGCATATTCAAAAAGGCGTTAAAATGGTGCTTAACAATATCTTTTTTGATAAGAATAAAGCTACGCTACGAAAGCAATCTATGTTAGAGATGGAAACTGTTTACAAACTTTTAAAAAGCAGTCCTGATTTAATTATAGAAGTATCTGGCCATACAG
Organism: uncultured Bacteroidota bacterium; assembly: GCA_903923915.1. GTDB lineage: Bacteria > Bacteroidota > Bacteroidia > B-17B0 > Aurantibacillaceae > PALSA-968. Next base: position 1,778 of record CAIXZI010000189.1, on the reverse strand, counting down.
ATAACGCAGGTAATGATGCTACCAATAAAAAACTTTCGTTAGATCGTGCTAAGGCAGTAGTAACTTACTTAACTAAAAAAGGTATATCTGCTCGGCAGTTAGTTGCTAAAGGTTATGGTTCAAGTCAGCCGGTGGCAGAAAACAAATTACCTAACGGTAAACCCGATTTAGACGGCATGCAGAAAAATCGCCGTGTAGAAATTAAGATTGAGAATTCTAAGTAGGTTTCTTTTATTTTATCGTTGTTACGAGCTTACTCGTTGTTGATAACACCAACAAAGGCTGAAGATATAGAAAATCCTATAAGTCCGATAATCATGGTAAACCACAAAAATCTTCCGGCACGAATGTATTCTATTCTTTGTTCTGATTTTTTTAATTGAAACAAGTAGTACACTAAAAACAAATCAACCAATAAACAAGTATATAGTAAATAGCTATACACATACATTAATATAAACGATAAAACAATAGTTAATAAGATAAAAGCAAGTACGGTGAGCTTGGCTTTTTTAACGCCTATTACAATGGGCAGCGTTCTGCAACCAACGGCTTTATCGCCTTCCATGTCTGAAATATCCAAACTTAACTCTCGTGGTATGATAATTAAAAAAGGAAATGCAGCATACAGATAAATGAGCAAATTAATTTTTTCGTTATGCAAAACATCAATGCAATCTTTTGCAAAAAAGAATAGCACTAAGGGAATAAAAGCTGCCAGCCCTGCCATTAAAATATTGCCCATCAATGGCGATTTTTTAAAATATACATCATATAAAATAGAAAGCACATAAACACTTGTCGAAATAAAAGCCCATTCTTTAAACACATAACAACTTATGTAAGCTGAAAGAATAATAATTAAAATAGTAAACACGATAAATAACTTTTTTGCTTGGGCTAAAGAAATAGTTCTGCCAATAATATGTGTGTTTGGTTTATTGATTTTATCAATGTCCCTATCCATAATATCATTGAGAATACATCCGGCTGCTATTAATAACTGTACGCAAATACACAGCAGAACAAAATTAAAACCTGATAATTCGCAATACAAGCCACTCTTTCTGGCATAATAATCAATGATAAGATAGAGCGCTACAAAAGGCAATACAGCTAACAACTCATGAAACCAACGAATTAATTTAAAGAAGCTCTTTACAATTTCTAAATTCATTTTACTTGCGTTTATTAAAAGTTACTTTTAATATCATAATAATATTAGCCAGCGTTGCTAATTTTTGCTGTGTGTAAATTTTACGTATATCGCCCAATACTATCCAATGTTCTTTTCCTCTAAGTTTAGTTGAGCCAACTACGTGTAAGCCCAAGCGTAGGTATTTGGTTAAAAGCCTTTCGTGTTTTTCTTTTCGTGCCATTATAATAAAACTACGATGGTTATTGTGCTTAAGCACTGCCAAATAAAATACCAAAAAGATATAATTTCTATGCAGCTTATATATTGGGTTAGCTGTATTGCCCGACAACCTGTCAGCTAAAAAAAGTTCGCCTTCTTTATAAGTAGATAGGGTTTGGCAAACCTCATTGTTATACTCGTTTGGTTCCTGATTTTCATCTCCTTGTAAATAATTTGCTATTACCTCCTTATCAAAATAATAGCGGGCAGAAAGTAGTGGCGTATTTGTTTTTTTATCATACACAATAACCAGGTAATAATCAGATTGCATGTCCGAATCGTCATAAAAAGATTCGCCTGTTTTTATGATGGCATTGGCATAGGCTGTTCTTCTTAAGAAGGTTTCTTTTAAAATAATGTC
>CAIXZI010000188.1 GCA_903923915.1 uncultured Bacteroidota bacterium | reverse complement strand
TTTTTAATGAAGATTTGCTGGTTTTGTCTGCATACAATTTGCTTTGGCAATTGTGTGCTAAAATTGTTTCTGTTTTCATAACGCATAGTTTTTAGAAGGTTTAATTGTTTCATTTTTGTTTTTTTATTCTAAGTTACTATGCAACTCATAAAAAAAGTAGCCAGTTTTTTAAACGGCGGTAGAAATTTTTTAAACGGTCGATTTTAACAAAAATGCGGTAGCTCTTTAAAAGAGAAACTGAAAGAAATAAAATATTTTATGAAAATGGATACTTAAAAATTGTAATAAGCACGCAAACCTATACTTTGTTGAAAAGTATATTTAGGACTTGAACCAATATTAATGCGATCAAAGGAAGGATTGTAAACTAACTGTATGATATATTTGTTTCCTAAGGTTAAGTTAAAGCCAAAACCTGCAAAAGCCCCTAAGCCAACACCAATAAGGTTTTTGGTGCGGTAAGAGCCATAGTTTGATTGGTAATAATAACTCGACATATCAATGGTAAGATTGTTAATGATAAGCTGGTTTCTTAAATACTTAGCCATAGTTACATCTATACCACCTTCAATAAAACAATTTAGTTTATCGTTATCTCCTAATATTTGCTGAAACCCTAATTGAGACATTAACCGTTGTTCTCCACCCACAATTGAAAATGTTCTTACATTAGTTGCTCCCTGGTAGCCGGTATTTGCATAAGTCTCTATAGTAAAATTTCCGTTAACGGTTAATTTGGTTGCATTAACATTTAAAATAATGGCACTTTTATTATTGAAGCAGTATCGTGTGTTTAATCCAACCAATAAAGCAACATTATATTTTAAATTAATAGGCATATCAATCTCGTTAAAGCTCCATTGCCCTGGGTTTACACCTAATGCTAAAGCTATACGATCTGTTTGTCCGTTACCACCACCATAATCATTAACAATTCGTTGATACATAAAGCTGTGCGCAAAATCATTCCTAACGCCATACATATCAACGCCATAGCCGTCGTATAAGTTACAGGTGTATTTATTTGCAAAATAAGTTCCGGCCTGTAAACCTAAATGAAAGCCTTTCATAGTTGTAGGAACAGGGTCATCATTTGTATTGGTACTATCGGTGTTTTGTGCAAAAACAGATGTAGTAAAAAACAAACAAAGTCCGATAATGGAAATTACTTTATGCAAGGACTTAACCATTATCAGACTTTATAATTTATTTAATGAATAGATTTATTTTAAGCTACCAACCATATCTTCCGGGCGAACCCACTGGTCGAATTGCTCATTAGTTACATAACCTAAGCCAACAGCTGCTTCGCGCAATGTTTTACCTTCTTTATGCGCGGTTTTAGCAATCTTAGCAGCTTTTTCGTAACCAATATGCGTGTTAAGTGCAGTTACCAGCATTAACGAATTTTCCATGTGTTGTTTAATAATTGGCAAGTTTGGTAAAATACCTGCAGCACAATGGTCGGTAAACGAAACACAAGCATCACCTAATAAACGTGCACTTTGCAATACGTTAGAAGCGATTAAAGGTTTGAAAACATTTAATTCAAAATGACCATTCATACCACCCACAGAAACTGCTACATCATTGCCAATTACTTGCGCACAAACCATAGTTAATGCTTCCGGTTGTGTTGGGTTTACTTTGCCCGGCATGATAGATGAACCCGGTTCGTTATCAGGAATAATAATTTCGCCAATGCCCGAACGAGGCCCTGAGCTTAGCATACGAATATCATTAGCTACTTTAAACAAAGCAACTGCCGAACGTTTTAGTGCACCTGATAATTCAACCATAGCATCATGTGCAGCTAAGGCTTCAAATTTATTTGGTGCAGTTACAAAAGGTAAACCTGTTAGTTCAGCAATTTTTTTAGCTACTAAAACATCATATCCTTTTGGCGTATTTAATCCTGTACCAACAGCTGTGCCGCCAAGAGCCAACTCACTAACCATTTGTAATGCATTTTTTATGGCGCGAATGCTATTGGTTATTTGTTGTACATAACCGCTAAATTCTTGTCCTAGTGTAAGCGGTGTAGCATCCATAAAATGCGTGCGACCTGTTTTTACAATACTTTTAAATTCTTCTGCTTTTGTGTGAAGTGCATCACGCAGTTTTTCCATGCCTGGAATGGTAATTTCTGCTACTTGCTTATAAGCTGCAATATGCATAGCAGTAGGGTAGGTATCATTACTTGATTGCGATTTATTTACATCATCATTTGGATGAAGTACTTTTTTCTCGTCAGCTAATTTACCACCACTTAATACGTGTGCACGGTAAGCAATAACCTCATTGGCATTCATGTTACTTTGCGTACCAGAACCTGTTTGCCAAATAACTAAAGGAAACTGATCATCTAATTTGTGTGCTAAAATTTCATCACACACTTTGCCAATTAAATCGCTCTTATCTTTTGTAAGTGCACCTAATTCGCAATTAGCAAGTGCTGCAGCTTTTTTAAGATATGCAAACGCATAAATAATTTCCTTAGGCATGCTGGCTTCAGGCCCTATTTTAAAGTTGTTGCGACTACGCTCTGTTTGCGCGCCCCAGTATTTATCGGCAGGTACTTTTACCTCGCCCATGGTATCATGTTCAATTCTGTATTCCATTTTTGTTGCAGTTTGTGTTTCCATTTTAATATTGATTGAGATTATTTTTTTGTTTCAGGATTATGGCATTTTTCAACTATTTGATGAAAAACTTCATGTGCTTCGTGAATTAGTTTTTTTAAGTCGGCATCGCTTTTTTTAGCTGCTACTGCTTTTTCAATTTCCTGACATTTAGTAACTAACTCTGCTAAAACTTTTTTAGTTTCTGTTTGGTTGTAATCTGCAGGAATTGCAGAGGCTTGCCATACTTTGGCTTTAGCAACTAAATCAGCTGCATTATCTTTTACAGGTTGTAAATTTCCTTCTTCAGATGGGTGAAATGATTTGCTCATTACACCATGAAAGGTTTTTAATTCTTTCCATTCGCTTTTTTGCGCAAAAGTTGGTTGAATAGTGAAAAGGGCTAAAATAAGTAGGGCTGTTTTTGTAATGAATTTCATTTTTAATTAAATTTAAGATGTGGTTTTTAAACAAGGCGAAATTAAAAACATTTTGGCAATTGAATGTTAATGTCCTAATCTTTTCTTGTCCTCGTCATTGCCTTTGATATCTCTCTGCTGAATTTTTACCTTGCCAAAATTATAGGTTGCACCTATAACAAAGCGGCGCGAATCAAACGTCATATCTACTTTATAGCTTTGACCGGGAATATATATGGTATTTCTTATGCCGAGTGTAAAAAAAATATCGTTTACACCTATGGAAACGTTTAGCTTATCTTTTAAGAAAGATTTTTTGATCGAAAAATTAGCTGCCCATCTACTTTTAAGTTGACCAGAACCACCCAACCATGGGGCAATATAAACACCACTAATTTCTGTTTTAAAACCCTTTGGCAGGTTTATAGTATTTGATATGTTGCCATAGCCTGACGGAGCACCGCGCGTATAATCAATATTATCAAGGCTTCCGGTATATTTAAAATAATAACCTGTAGCACTTACAGAAAGTGTCCACCATTTTACCAGGTCTTTTTGAAAGAAGGCTGATAGTGCATACGTTTCAAAAAGATGCAGATTACCTACCTTGCCAATAGCCACTTTAGAAACATCGTTTTGTATAGCGTACCCAAATATATCATTTGTAGTGCGTGCGTATGAAAAGGATGCACCTACAATACCCTTATAATTATGAGAAATTTCGTAGTTATTGGTAAGAGCGGGATATAAAAACGGGTTACCGATGTTATAACTTAATAGGTTGCCATTAAACTGCCTGTATGGATTAAAGTTGTTATAATCTGGCCTATCTATCCTCCGACTAAAAGATACCTGAAAATTATGCTTATCGTTTTTACTATAACTTATACTGGCTGTAGGAAATAAATTAGAATAATCTCTTTTATAAGTAATACCGCTTGTTACACTTAAAGTTTGGATGTTGGTGTTTTCCGCTCTTATACCGGCTTGCAGGCTAAACTTCTTTATTTGCTTTTGCAGGTTTACGTAAGCAGCTAAAATGCGGTCTTTATAGGTAAAGTTATTCGTGTAGTTTGTATCTGTAACATATGCGCCTGTAGTGTTATCTAAATTTTGAAGCTGGTAAATACTGTTCATGCTATTGAAAGAGCCTTTTACACCCGCTTCTAGGCTAATGGTTTTAAAAATCTTTTTTTCAAAATCTAAACGGCCTATATAAGTGTTTAAATGGATTGTATTACTGTTCTTAAAATCGGTTGGTGGTAAGGATGTCAATCCATTGGTGTAATAATTATTTTGAAACGTGCCGGGATATAAATCGTTATAAGGACTATAAAAATCTCCGTTGAATTTTAATTTAGTGCCCATTGTATCAAACTTATGTTCGGCATTTACATTAGTGTATACATAATTCCAGGGGTTTGGCACGCTTGCATTAAAATCGAGGCGGTTATAGCCTAAAGAATTATCGCTAATGATATCGTTACCAATGCGTAGGTTATTAGTGCTTCCAGGGATATCTTCTACACGTATACCAATTGTACTCATGCTATCTACATACCAATCTAAACCCACAAAAATATTAGCTACTGGGCCGCTTTCATGTATGGTTGAATGTTCATCAAACGAAGTAGTTATACCATTATCAGTTAAGGCTCTTTGTTTGTGATTTACATTACGCTGCCCATTATTAAAAACATTTATACCACTAAAAAAGGTAAACTTTTTGGCTTTATAATTTAAAGTTACGCCACCTTCTTGCTGGCCGTAAAAACCTTGTTGGTTAGAAAAGTTAGCACTACCGCTAAAACCCGTTACGTTTACTCGTTTAGTAACAATGTTTATAATGCCCGCATTGCCGGCTGCATCATATTTTACAGGTGGGTTTTTAAGTATTTCTATTTTTTGAATACTGGAGGCGCTCATGCTTTTTAATATGGCCATTAGCTGATTACCGGAAAGTTGCTGCACCCTATCATCAATTAAAACTTTTACACCAGATTTACCTTGTATACTAATTACGCCATCAGTAACAATAACACCCGGAAGTCGCATTAGTAAATCGTATACGCTATTACCAATGGCCATGGGGCTGCCTTCTATATTAACTGTAACATTTCCATTTTTAAACTCCATAGGCTTTTTCATGGCTGTAACCGACACTTCATTTAGGTTAACAGCACTTGCTGCTAAAATAAGCGGTTCTAATTTTAATTGCGATAGAGAATCTATGTTACCAATGGAAACTATTGTATCCTTAAATCCAACGTAACTTACTTTAAGTAAGAAATTACCAGTTTTAATGTTTTCAATTAAAAAATTGCCACTTTCATTGGTTACGCTTCCTTTGCTAATGCTACTGTCGGCGGCGTTTAATAAGGCAAGCGGACAAAAAGAAACCCCTTCGTTTTTATTGTCGGATATTTTCCCTTCTAATTTATTTTGCGCGTAACTAGTTATACAAGCAAAAAATAGCGAGACTATTAATAAAATGTTTTTCAGAAAAATGAATTTAGTTGTTGTTTGTTTTAGAGAACGACAAACTTATTGTTTTATTATGTTACTACTTTTATAGTGGAAATTTATTTGTTTACTATAAAATGATCTTCAGCATCGGCATGTGGCACAATATAAATTCGGTGCCAGGCATCACCTTCTATAATTTGCCAGGTATGTCCTTCGCCTTGTAAGTCTTTAGCTACCAGTATAGTGCCGGGTTCAATTATAAAAGAATCACCGTTGCTAACGGTAAATTTTAGTTTACCTTTTAAAGTAACAACAAATTGATAGCGCGGAGCCGGATGAGCCGATAACTGATAAGTATCTATTTGTGTTTGAGTAAAAAAGTGTGTAGCATCAATATGAACATTTTGTGGAATAGTGCCTTCTTGAAAGGTACATTTACCATCA
>CAIXZI010000187.1 GCA_903923915.1 uncultured Bacteroidota bacterium | reverse complement strand
TGACCCTATTAAGTCTAAAGAGACGCCTAAAGAAGAAGAAACAGAAGAAGAAGATGAGTACTATGACATAGATTTAATATTTTTGGCTTAGGTGCTTTTCATTATTATGAGTTTTTTAATGAAGAATGGGGATTTGTTCCTGTAATTTTTGGCGTTACGTATCTAACACTTCAGTTTATAGATTATGCTTGTAAAGTTTATTTTAAACAAGTTAATGCACCAACACATTTCATTCATTACACCTCTGCTGCTTTATATGCACCTAAATTTTTTATGGGGCCTATTGCTTCTTTACCTAATGTTGAGAAAGAAATCAGCACAAAAAAAGAAACTGAAGCCAATATTTATTACGGCTTAAATAGAATATTACTAGGCTTATTTAAAAAACTAGTATTAGCTGAAAGTCTTGTTACGTATGTTAGTTCTGCTCTTGATTTCAAAGATGCGTATCCCGTACTTACCATTTTAAGTGGCGCTTGTTTATATGCCTTGCAATTGTATTTCGATTTTTCGGGATACTGCGATATAGCCATTGGTGCATCTGCCATATGGAATATTAATTTACCCGAAAATTTTAACTTTCCGTTCCAACAAAAAACATGGGCTGCTTTTTGGAAGAGTTGGCATAGCACATTAACTAACTGGCTGTGGCAATATATATTTATGCCGTTTTATCTTTTTTTTAGTAGAAGAAAAGTAAATAAGTTACTTGCTCAAGTAATTTGTATTGTTTTGGTTTTTGGCTGTATGGCTTTTTTTAATGGCATCAAATCAGGTTTTTTTATAAGCGCATTATTATATGCTTTATTCTTATCACTCTTCATATTTTCTGATCCATAACGATTGCCTTTTGATGTAAGGTAATTGGAAAAAAGATGAAATATTATGTTATTATTGTTGGATAAATTACGAATGGGCTATAAAGCAAAACAAAGCATTTATAGAAAAAAACACCAAATCTTTTTTTTGGAATAACGATGGGTTTAGTTTAGAAATTAAAGAATGGAGAAATTTAATAGGTTTAGAAAAATTTAAACAATTAATAGTCGATTAAACTATGGAGGAAATTAAGTATTTCAAAGCTTTTATTAGAGTTGTAAAATCGTTATCTAATGAAAGGAGTGGTGACGGTTTTTTTGGAAGTAGTTTGTTTGGTGCTGAAAATATTGTAGAGGAAAGATTTATCGAATCTAAAGATAAAAAAGGTGTGCTTGATTTTCTGTTAAATAAGTACCCGCAGTTCTTTCCGAACAATAAAATATATACTCGTGAAACAAAAGACCAAGCGCAGTTCTTTTACGTTGTGATTTTTGAACTTTACCCACACGAAGTTTCGGAACATAAACAAGATTGGAAATGCAGTAATTGTCAACAGGAATATAGTAGTAAATATTTACATAAACCTGTGATTAAATATTATGATGAAAATTTGTATTTTTGCAATAATGATATTTGCGACATAGAATTTAAAAAACAATACTATTCTCAAAACGAAATACCTGATGATAAAAAATACATTAATACCAATATATGTTACATATACAAAATTACCGAAAAAGGGAGTGGTAAATGTTATATCGGTAAAACATTAAACGCACCGTTTTTTCGTTGGTGGAATCACTTAACTCATAGTGGCAGTCCTTTCGGTATTTACTTCCGACAAAGCAACCTCTCAAATTGGACTTTTGAAGTTGTTGAAATATTAGAAATGAATACCGATTCAGAGGTTTTTGAAATCGAAAGTAAGTATATTAAATTATACGATTCAATCGATAATGGATTTAACACATTAATTAGTAAAAAAACAATATAAAAATGGAAGTATACATCAAGGTTAAAAACAATCTTTTTTA
>CAIXZI010000186.1 GCA_903923915.1 uncultured Bacteroidota bacterium | reverse complement strand
TTTGTATAACATATTCTTTTGCCCACAAAAAAGAGTTGTTTGTCCAACGTTGTGGATGTATGTTAAGCATTATCTGCGCAGGTAATTTATTTTCCTTAAAGGCGGTAATAATATCGTGGGTTGAATTAAACTTAAAGTTGTAGCCCGATTCTACTTTATCCCTCACGCTTGATGTTTCATTGTTCCACATCCTGCCTGTGTCTGTAATGTATAACACCTTTTTAAAATCAATATCAAAGTAAGGTTCGCCAATAATCCCAAGCTCTTTATAGTTGTATTTTTTCCAAAGCAAACGGTTATCCCACTTACTTAGCGGACTACCATGCATGCATATAGTTTTTACCGGATAAAACTGCCTGAACATCTCCAGCTTTGTTTTAAAATGGGCATATGCCTTATCTATATCGCCATTGCTCAAAGCCATATCTTCATAATGGTAAGCTATTTCATGCCCTAAATTTTTAATCCTTTCTATTACATCAGGATGCAAACTTTGTTTAACCACCCTAAAAAAGTAAGAACCTTTAGCACCTAATTCTGTTTCTATTAAAGCCGTTTGATAAGAGTTTTCTGGCAAATCATCTACATCATGTCGTAAAATAAAAACCTTCGGATAATTGTGCCCATTTATAATATAATCTTCATAGGATGTTAATGTGTAACCCTCATCAATAGCTGATTGTAAAAGTTCCTTATATATATGTAAGGTAAAATCTTTAGTCATTTTCTCTCCCCGCTTTAGCAAGAATTAATTCGGTAAGTGCTGTAAACATCCATGCTTGGCTCCAACGCATATAGGGTATTTTGTGCGTGTAGTTTTTTAGTTTACGGTAATAAAAAAAACCTTTCTTATCCTGCATATTTTCAATGGTATAATTGGCAATGGTTTCAGCAAAACCTAAATATTCATTTGTTCTGCAAAATGTAATAATGCCTTGAGATTGGTTATGAATCTCTACCGGATATATTTTTGGTAAACGCCATTTAGCTTGTCCGTTTTCAAAAAATTGTTGTTGTCTGTAAAAAGCCCTGCCTTTGTTTATAGCCTGAGCATATCTTTCTTTTTGAGTATCAGTGTAACGCATCACATCTTCAATACAATCAATTACATACCCTTGATGAAAATCTATCTGCATACGCTCTTTACCCTGCTCATTTATGCTGTAATTCCAATGCCCATCGGCATGTTGTTTGCTCAATACAAAATCAACGGCTTTAAGCGCGTAACTTTTAAATATTTCATCTTTTGTAAGATGGTATAATTGCGCCAAAACAGTTGCGGCTAAAAGACTTGCATTATAACAATTATCCACGCCTAATGTAGTATAGCTTATGCAAATGCCTTCTTTGGTTTCAGTTATAGGTAAATCTTTTAAAATAAAATGGCCAATGCTTTCTAAAATGTTTAATGCTTCAGCATCTTTAGTTAACTGATAATATTCGTAAATACCTTTGGCAACAAAAGCAGTAACCACAATATTAGGACTATACTTATTGATATACTTACCTGAACTTGCCCAATCAAAATTATAGCCCCAGCAATAACCGCTAAAACCTTTGCTGTAGTTACTTTTTAACTCGGTAAATAAATAATTTATTTGTTTAGTATAATCTTTCTCAGTTTGGTGTTTTTGTAGTTTGCAATAGCTATATAAAAACAAACCTAATGCTTTTGGATTATGTTCTTTTTTAATACCTAAAAGCGGACGAATATTTACCGGATTTCTTTTTTGAAATTGTAAAGCAAGTACCGCTGCAAATTTGCCTAAATATTTAAATTTAATGGGCGAATTAAGCGTATCGTAAGGGTCGTAGCCTTTAAAGTTTTCCTGCTCTACATACTGGCGCAGTTTTTCTAGGCTTGTAAGGTATAAACTAAGGTCTTTTTTGTCGGGCATATCTTCTTCGGCATAAAGATACGTGGTAATTTAATATACTACTAAATCACAAAAAATAAACGGTAAAAAACTGACTATTTAAAAAGAACTTTTTTTACTTCTTCTAACATATCAAAAGCTTCTTCTTTAGTAACACCTTCGGCATAGATACGCAATACAGGCTCAGTACCGCTTGCACGAAGCATTATCCAATGGTTTTCATCAAAAAAGAATTTATGTCCGTCTAAATCTTCAACGCGTATAACTTTATATTTACCAAACTCTTTGTAAACATTATTGTTACAGTTTTGAATGATTTGTTGTTTCTGACTTTCTTCAATGTGCATATCGTTACGCTCAAACCAGAATTCGCCGGTTATATCGTACACTTCTTTAATTAATTCGTTAAGCGATTTTTTGGTTTTTGCCATAAACTCCCAAATAACCAAGCCCATCCAAATACCATCGCGCTCAGGAATATGTCCTTTAATAGCAATACCACCGCTTTCTTCGCCACCAACCAACACATCTTCGGTAACCATAATACCGCAAATATATTTATAGCCAATTTTTACAACTTCTAACGGAAGATTGTCATGTGCGCACATATTTTTAATTTTTACGTTTGTGCTAAAAGCCGTACAAACCTTGCCTTTTTCGCCTTTGTATTTTGCCAAATAATGTATCAGCAATAAAATAATGTGATGAGAATCTACAAAATTTCCTTTGCCATCATACAAACCAATACGATCGGCATCTCCGTCTGTACAAAGGCCGCAATCAATATCACCACGAGATTTTATAAGATTAGAAAATTCCAATAAATTTTTGTGAATTGGCTCCGGTGCTTGTCCGTGAAACCCAGGATTATCATCATTATGTAAATGCACAATTTCAGGAAACAAGCGCATCATTACACGCTTGCCGGCACCATACATACTATCGTAAGCAAAGCGAATACCGCTGTTTTTAATAGCAGCTATATCAAAACTTTTTTCTACTTGTTGTACATATAAATCTTCTAAATTTTTGTAGACAAGCAAGCCTTTAGCTTCAGCATCCTTTAAAGAAACTTTATCTAAATCTGTTTTGCTTTTTTCAGGAATAATATCTTCTACTTCTTGCACTTTATCCGGAGTAAGTGGTCCGCCGTAATTGGCTTTCAGCTTATATCCATTATACGATGGCGGGTTATGACTTGCGGTAATAATAACACCTAAATCGGCTTTATAAGTAACGGTTCCTAATGAAACCATTGGTGTAGAAACATAATCTTTAGCTAAATAAACTTTAATGCCATTTGCAATAAATACTTTAGTTACAGTATCGGCAAAAAGTTCTCCTGCAAAGCGACAATCATGCCCTACAACCACACTTGGGTTTTTAAAATTTTTATTTAACCATGCAGCTGTACCTTCTGTAACACGAGCTACATTTTCTACTGTAAAATCTTTTGCAATAATAGCGCGCCATCCGTCGGTGCCAAATTTTATTTTGTTCATCGTATTAAATTTTAAAAGGAGGCAAATATACAATTAATCAACTTCTTTCAAATTAAGCCAAAATTAATTATTTCGATTGCTATGCTACAAATGGTTAGGTTTACATATGAATGATGAAATACCAAAAACACCACGCCGAACAAGATATAACGGTACACACCCAAAATCATTCAAAGAAAAATATAAAGAACTTAAACCCGAGCAATATGCAGAAGATATTGCCAAGGTTATAGAGCAAGGGCGTACTCCGGCTGGTATGCACCGTTCTATTTGCGTAACTGAAATTATGGAATTTCTAAAAATAATGCCTGGACAAACCGGCTTAGATGCTACTTTAGGTTATGGCGGACATAGTTTGGAAATGCTTAAATATTTAGCGCCCGGTGGGCATTTATTTGCCATTGATGTAGATCCTTTTGAATTGCCCCGAACAAGAGATCGCTTAGCTGCATTGGGCTTTGGGCCTGATGTTTTAGTTATTAAAAAAAGAAATTTTTCGGATATAGACCAAATTGTGGCAGAAACCGGCCTGCTTGATTTTGTGCTGGCAGATTTAGGTGTTTCTTCTATGCAAATTGATAATCCCGAAAGAGGATTTTCGTTTAAAATTGAAGGTCCTTTAGATTTAAGGTTGAATCCTAAAAGTGGTAAATCGGCGGCCACTCTATTAAAAACAATTTCGGTACAGAAATTAGAGGAATTATTCACACAAAATTCGGATGAACCACATGCGGAAATCATTGCAAAAGCTGTTTTATCTAAAATTGCAGCAGGAACAGCCATCGCAACCACAAAACAGTTGCAGGAAGTGATTAAAGAAACTTTAGAATTTTTAAATAATAAAGACGAAGTTAAAAAGGCTTGTCAACGGTGCTTTCAGGCCTTGCGAATTGAAGTAAACGATGAATTTGGAGCCTTGGATAGTTTTTTAGAAAAATTGCCTGATTCGCTTGTTTCAGGCGGACGAGTAGCCATACTTTCCTTTCATTCGGGAGAAGACCGCAGGGTTAAAAAATCGTTTCAAAGTTTATTTCGTGAAGGTATTTACAGCGAGGTTATAGCCAATCCAATTCGTCCATCTGCAGAAGAATCCCATTCAAATCCGCGTGCCCGATCAGCTAAGTTCCGATGGGCTATTAAGGCATAATATCCAAATTGTGTAACAAAAAATACTAAATTTGCAGGTTTTACGTTAAGTTGGTTTTGCCAACAGTTTTATGCCTATCAAAAGACACTATATATTATTTTTACTTGCAGCGTTTTTTGCTTTGCTTTTTACGGCGTGTACGCAGTATAAAAACAAGTTTATTAACAGAAAATATCATGATGTAACACTACGCTACAACGTGTATTTTTATGCCAGAGAAAGCCTTAAAGAAGGTATACAAACCCTGGAAGACAACTATAAAGACGATTATACCGAATTATTGCCTGTTTTTAAATACGGAGATAAAGAAACCAGTAAAGCCATATTTCCTCAAATGGATAGGGCCATCAAAAAATCGAGCGAAGGCATACAACGCCATGCTATAAAAGATAAAAAAAGCAAGGTAGAAATACCAAACACAGGGCGTTGGGTTGATGATTGCTGGAATACCATTGGTAAAGCCCATTTTTATAAGCGCGAGTATTTTTCAGCTATTGAGTCTTTTGAGTATGTTGAATCTGCCTACAAAGGCAAGCAAAAAGAAGAAGCCAAGCTTTGGCTAATGAAAAGTTATAACGAATTAAATGCGCTTTCTCAATCAGATCATTACGCATCTCTTATAAAAAACGACAAAAAATTTCCGGATGAATATAAGGGGCATTACCACGCTTTGTATGCCGAGTTTTATATAAAACAAGGCATTGGGCAGTACGATGAAGCTATTAAACAACTTACGGAGGCTATCAAAAAAACCAAGAAAAAAGCGGTAAGAGCACGATATCATTTTATTTTAGGGCAACTTTACGAAGAGAAAAATAAGCGTGAGCAGGCTATGTTTAATTACCGAATGGTTGTTAGATTAAAGCCTCCTACGTACGAACTTAGTTTTTACGCTAAAGTTAAGCAGGCTTTAATGAACAAAGATGCTGAAAGCATTGAAAGGGCAAGGCAAGAACTTTATAAAATGACCAAAGATTTTAAAAACAGTGATTTATTAGATGTTATTTTCTATACCCTCGGGCAAATTGACGAAAACCAAAAAAATGTAGATAATGCTTATGAAAATTATACACTTTCGGTAAAAAACAGCGTTATCAACAACAAACAAAAAGCAAAATCGTATTTAAAATTAGCCGATTTAAGTTTTGAAAAAGAAAATTATGTTTCGTCTTCGCATTTTTATGATAGCACTATTGCCCTAATTAAAGAAGATTATCCGGGCTATCAAGATATTAAAGCAAAGAAAACAAGTTTAGATAGTTTAGTAAAAAACATTGTAATTATTAAAACACAAGATAGTTTACAAGGCGTAGCTAATTTAGATACCGTTGCCAGAACCAAATTAATTAAACAAATCATTCAAAACTTAATCAAGCACGAACAAGATTCTATCGCAAAAAAACAACAGGCCTTAAGTGCAGGCGGAGGAACACCTTTAAGCCCTAATCAGGCATTTACGCCACAAGCACAATCTAACAGTACGGGTCCGGGAGATTGGTATTTTTATAATACGTTACTTAAAGCACAAGGCTTAAACGATTTTATAAAACGATGGGGAGCTAACCGTAAAAGTGAAGATAACTGGCGGCGCAGCAATAAAACATCTTTTACATTTGATGAAGTAAGTGCGGCAGATAAAAAAGATTCTGCCAAAGGAAAAGATAGCCTTGTTTTAAAATCAAATGATAAACACGAGGTAGCATACTATTTAAAAAACCTTCCTTTAACAAAGGCAGATCAGGATTCATCAAACAAAAAAATATTAGAAGCCTATTACGCTTTAGGTACTATTTATCGTGAGATGCTCAACAATAGTAAAAAATCTGCCCAGTCTTTCGAAACCATGAATCAACGCTTTCCTGGCAATAAATATGAAGCGCCTTCTTACTATCAATTGTATAGAATTTTCGTTCAGCAAAAAAACGATCCAAAAGCTACAGATGCTAAAAACTTTTTATTAGCCCATTATCCAAAAAGCGATTACGCAAAAATTATAAACGACCCTGATTTTGCCAAATCGGTAAACGCAAAACAAAGCGAAGTGGATGATGAATATGCGAAAGCATACAATGCTTACACAGCTAAAAACTATGCTGAGTCTTACGCCATATCTTCTGATGCTGTTATAAAATATGGCAAAGGCAAGCTAACACCCAAGTTTGCTTATTTAAGAGCCCTTTCATCAGGTTATTTGTATGGTATAGACTCTCTTGAAAAAAACATGGCAACGGTCGTAATTAAATATCAAAAAACAGAAGTGTATGATATGGCTAAAGCAACTTTAGATGCTATAAAAAAACAAAAACAAACATATACAGCTGCAGATACTATTACTGATAAAGATTTACCCGTAACTACCTTTAAAGTTAATGACAAAGCATCTCATTATTTTATGGTTATTATGAATAATGCAAAAGATATTGAAACAATAAAAAATAAAATATCTGATCTTAATAAAGAATATTTTAGCACTAATAATTATGAAATAACATCATTACCAAAAGATGACAAAACAATGATAACCGTGCGTACATTTAAAGATAGAGATGATGCTATGGGTTACTATAATTTTATACTAACTAAACCTAATGTATTTACGGGAGTTGATAAAAATAGTTATTCATTAATTGCTATAACAACCGATAATGTGGGAGCCTTGTTAAAAACGGGTAATTTTGATGAGTACAAAGCCTTTTTTGAAGCCAAATATTTAGGTATAAAACAGTAATTATGAATGCTATTAAGGGAATTTACCAAGATATGGGCGCAGAATTTGTAACATCTGCCGAAGAAATAGCGCAAAAATTAAATAACATTAAAGCTTTTGTTTTTGATTGGGATGGCGTTTTTAATAACGGAGAAAAAAATGGAGGGGGGTCAAGTTCTTTTAACGAAATAGATTCTATGGGAACTAATCTTTTACGGTTTTCATATTATTTAAAAAACAAACAATTACCACAAACAGCGCTTATTTCTGGCGAAAAAAATGAATCGGCTTTTTTCTTTGCGCAGCGCGAGCATTTTAATGCTTCTTATTTTAAAATAGCCAATAAAAAATGGGCGTTAGATCATTTCTGTAATATTTATAGCATACAACCAAATCAAATATGTTATTTTTTTGATGATGTATTAGATTTAAGTATTGCCCAACAAGCCGGTTTACGCATTTTAATTAGTCGTAAAGCAAGCACCTTGTTTACCAATTATGCTAAACAACATAATTTGGCAGATTATATTACGGCAAATGCATCCGGTAATTTTGCCGTTAGAGAAGCCTGCGAAATGCTGATGGGCATAAATAACAGTTTTAACGAGGTAATTACCAGCCGTATGCATTACGATGAGATATATCAACAATATATTCTGGCAAGAAACCTACCTCCTACCCATTTTTATACCTACAATAACCGACAAATAATTAACGCAGATATTAAACTTTAAATTAAAAAGTAGCTTACCTTTGTAAAAACAAAAACCATGTATCCAGAACCATTAGTAAAACCAATGAAAGAAGAGCTAACCCAAGTTGGCTTTGAAGAATGTTTAACTCCAGAATCTGTTGAAAAAACATTGAGTAAACCGGGCACAGTGTTAATGGTAGTAAACTCGGTTTGTGGTTGCGCTGCTGGTGCTTGTCGCCCGGGTGTTAAAGCCAGTTTAAATAACGATAAAAAACCATCAACCTTGAGCACTGTTTTTGCAGGTTTTGATGTAGATGCAGTTTCTGCGGCACGTAAACATTTTGCGCCTTATCCACCTTCATCTCCGGCTATTGCACTTTTTAAAGATGGTCAATTAGTTCATTTTGTAGAAAGACATAATATTGAAGGACACTCTGCAAATGCAATTTCCGAGCATTTAAAAGCAGTGTACGACGAGTTTTGTTAGTTGATACTTTGCGTTAGGGATTGAAACGAAAATCCTTTTAGGTAATCCTAAAAGATTGAAGTGTAAAGCCCGACGGCGAAATGCTTTTTCAGCATTCTGCGAAGCAATTAAAAAACTAAAACGATGAGCCAAATCGCCGAAACGCCCAAATTTTTACAGAATTTTACCAGTTATTAAACGCGGCATTAAATATATCCTCGGTTAACTGACGGTTGATTTGTTCTAAGGCAGCAGGCTCTATTTGCGATAAATTTTGGTTAGACGGGTAATCAAAGTATCTGCTAAACTCTTTATCCGTAAAATTTTTTGTTTCATCTAACTTATTTACAAAATTAACTTTAATAGTTACGGTTAATCTACTTAATGCCGCATTGTCTTGTCCATTTGCAGGTGCAGCAGCTATAGCTTGAGATACAGTTGAATAAGATACTATTCTACATTCTTCAAAAAGCAAATCGCCTCCTTGTTTTAATAAAGCTAAGTTTGTTTGTGTAGAAACCGCATCTCTCAATTTTTGTGTGATTGATTGAGGTTCTACCGCCGGTGTTAAATTTGCACGCTCATCCGCAATTTTAAACATCTGTATAGAAATTGACTTTGCATCTGCCGGAATAGTTATACCCTTAAAACGATAATTTACTTTACACGAACTAAGTACAATGTACAACGTACAACATACGATGTACAATGCAATTTTTAAATTACTCCTTAATTCCATACTCATTTATTTTTCGGTAAAGCGTACGCTCGCTAATACCAAGCTCTTCAGAGGCAAGTTTACGTTTACCTTTGTACTTTTGAAGTGCTTTTGTGATCATTTCTTTTTCTTTATCAGATAACGAAAGTGTTTCTTCAACAACAATAGGCTCGTTATAATTTTGCTGTGGATTATTCGCTATAAAATTACTTTTTGAAGGATGAAGGATAACACCGGTTGATGTATTATTTTCCGCATCTGTTTCATTATGCATTCGATTTAAAATCTGCACATCATCATTAGAAAGATTGGTAATACTACCTTGATTAAACTGCACAATATCATGAACAACTTTTTTTAAATCATTCATATCTTTTTTCATATCAAATAAAACTTTGTACAATAAATCTCTTTCAGAAAAATCTTGTCCGCCGGCATTTTCAGGTTTTACAATACTTAGCAAGGTGCTTCCACTTATTGCAGGAAGATATCTTGCTAAAATCTCTGCACTTATTTCTCTTGTTTTTTCAATAATAGAAATTTGTTCTCCAATGTTTTTTAGCTGACGAATGTTTCCTTGCCAATAATAATTAGTCAAAAGCTCTTCTGCGTCTGGCAATAATCTAATAACAGGCATTCTATATTTTGCAGCAAAATCTGCAGCAAATTTCCTGAATAACAAATGAATATCTTCTTTACGTTCTCGCAAAGCGGGAAGCAAAATAGGTACCGTATTTAAACGATAATATAAATCTTCTCTGAATTTACTTTTCTCAATAGCTTGCTGCAAGTTTACGTTAGTAGCAGCCACAATACGCACATCGGTTTTCTGTACTTTACTTGAACCTACACGTATATATTCTTTCGTTTCTAAAATACGAAGCAATCTTGCTTGTGTTGCCAATGGCAACTCCCCTACTTCATCTAAAAAAATAGTTCCGCCATCTGCCACTTCAAAGTAACCTTTACGTGCTTCGTGTGCCCCTGTAAAAGAGCCTTTTTCGTGCCCAAATAATTCGCTATCAATAGTACCTTCGGGAATAGCGCCGCAGTTAACTGCTATATATGAGCCATGCTTACGTGTACTAAACTGATGTATTATTTGCGGAAAAACTTCTTTACCCGTACCACTCTCTCCTGTAATTAAAACACTTAAATCAGTTGGAGCTACCTGGCGTGCAATATCTATAGCTCTGTCTAATGCAGGCGAACTGCCTATAATACCAAAGCGTTGTTTTATATCTTGAAGGTTCATTAGCTGTTAGATTTAAGAATCAAGAACCAAGAGTTTAACTCAAGATTTAATTTATTTTTCATTTGCAATTTTTTCTCTAAACATAAAAATCATTTTCTGTACTTCATTAACCACACTCAAAGCTTGAGCCAAAGTTTCTTTATTGCCATAATTTCTTCTTTCACAAATTAAAAGCTGTGTTTCTAATTCAAAGGCTGATGATAAAGAGATTGAAAGATATTCTGCAAATTGTAATTTACTTCTTTTGCCAGAACCTTCTGCAATGTTTGAAGGTATAGAGCAAGAAGATCTATTAATTTGGTCAAGTAAATTAAAACGTTCAGAACTTGGCAAATCCTTTCCATACGCAAATATTACATCAGTCAAATCCATTGACTTTTGCCATATTTTAAGATTTTTAAAATTGTGTGCCATGCTCTTAGATCTTGACTCTTAATTCTTGCTTCTTACTCAACAGCTTCTCCAATTAACGTGCCACTAGTACACGAAGTTGCAAGTACGTTTACATAATCGCCTTTTTTATAGTGAAGTTTAGGAAAAACAACCACCGTATTTTGCGTATTTCGCCCCATCAATTGATCTGCTGATTTTTTTGAAGTTCCTTCAACCAATACTTTATGTACTTTACCAACGCCTTCTTTTGTTTTGATAGCACTGTTTTCTAACTGAAGGGCCACAATTTCTTGCAGACGAGTTTTCTTTACATCTTCAGGGATATTATCTTCATACTTACGCTCTGCAAGGGTTTTAGGCCTTTCAGAATACATAAACATATAAGCAAAATCGTACTGAACTTCTCTGAACAAAGAAACCGTTTCTTGATGTTCTTCATCGGTTTCACTGCAAAAACCCGAGATACTATCAGTAGAAATACCACATTCAGGTATAATTCTTCTAATGGCTGCAATTCTATCTAAGTACCACTCGCGTGTATAACCACGGTTCATCATTTCTAAAATGCGACTGCTACCACTTTGTACCGGCAAATGAATATATTTACAAACGTTTTCATATTTCGCAATGATATGTAACACATCATCTGTCATATCTTTTGGATGCGAAGTGCTGAAACGCACACGCAAATCAGGGTTTACAAGGGCAACTTTCTCTAACAATTGAGCAAAATTTAATGAATTTGCTTTTTGTTCTTCAGTCAGCGTTTCTTTTTTTAAACCGCCGCCACTCCACAAATAACTATCAACATTTTGTCCAAGTAAAGTAACTTCTCTATATCCTTTTGCAAATAAATCATGTGCTTCGGCAATAATGCTTTCCGGATCTCTGCTACGTTCTCTTCCTCTTGTAAAGGGCACTACGCAAAAACTGCACATGTTATCGCAACCGCGCATAATACTAATAAACGAGCTAACTCCATTACTACCAAGCCTTACAGGCGTAATATCTGCATACGTTTCTTCTTTAGAAAGAATTACGTTTACCGCTTTATGTCCGCTTTCGGCTTGCTCAATAAGGTTTGGAATATCTCTGTAAGCATCCGGACCAACTACTAAATCAACAATTTTTTCTTCGTCTAAGAATTGATGTTTTAAACGCTCAGCCATACAGCCTAAAACGCCTACCACCATATTTGGATTTTTCTTTTTAGCTTTTTTAAAATCGTGCAAACGCTTACGCACACGCACCTCTGCGTTATCTCTAATGGCACAGGTATTTACAAAAATTACATCGGCTTCTTCAAATTTATCGGTAGTTGAATAACCGTTTTTACTAAGTATCGAAGCTACAATTTCGCTATCGGCAAAATTCATCTGACAACCATAACTTTCTAAAAAAAGTTTCTTGCCACCCACATTTCCATCTTCCAAAACAATGGCCTCGCCTTGTCGGTTTTCGTCTATTATTTTATTTTCAATCATTGCAGCCGCAAAGGTATGAAATTATGACAAGATGACAGAACTATGTTTTGAGGATTTTGAAAGGTTTTAGGCGGAAAAAGAATATTATTCGTTAATTTTTAAAAAATATTCTAGTAATTACCTCGTTTGGCATTTTAATTTTAAGAATATATGATCCTGAAGCAAGTTGAGAAATATCTAAATTGACATTTGAAGTATTTATAGAAGTGGCATTCAAAACATTTTTTCCAAGCAAATCATACACAGAAATACTTTCTCCGGCTTTGCCAATACCTGTAATTATTAAATTAGAAGATGACGGGTTTGGATAAATAGCAATTTCATCACTTTCTGTAACCGTATTATGAATATCTAACACAACATTTCCTAAGGTATCGTATCGTGCTAAAAAATAATTTCCATTGTTTTTGGCCAATTGCCCAGTAAGCAAATACCCCCCAAAAGCTGATGGTGTAACCTGATATCCAATATCTATACCCGGGCTATTAATATTTTTTAGCCATTTTATATTGCCGGCAGTATCTGATTTAAAAAAAAACCATGTCGTAAGGCTGACCTCCATTATAGCTGCGGCTATAACCAGTACAAATTAGTTGCATACCAGATATTTCAACCAAATTAAATAAAGCATCGGTACCTGTGCCTCCAAAACTATGCATACCAAAATTAACCCCGTTAGTATCAATTATGTTCGTAAAAAAATTAAACGGAGAATTGTGATAAACTTCTGTTTCGCCAAAGCATAAGTATTTGCCATTGCTAAGCTCTATAATCCCCTGACTGCCATTATTTAAACTATCGCCATACAACTTATCCCAAATAATAGTTCCGTTTTTATGTAATTTAACTACTTCAATATTTACATCGCCCATACGAGAATCGGTTGCATCACCAACCATAATGTAATTTCCATCCGTAGTTTCTTTAATAGAACTAGCATATTCATCAGCAGCGGTGCCAATTTCTTGGGTCCATTTTACATTTCCTAATGAATCTGTTTT
Organism: uncultured Bacteroidota bacterium; assembly: GCA_903923915.1. Taxonomy (GTDB): domain Bacteria; phylum Bacteroidota; class Bacteroidia; order B-17B0; family Aurantibacillaceae; genus PALSA-968. The sequence continues at coordinate 2,198 of CAIXZI010000186.1, read as the reverse complement.
AATAATATACGAATCATTATTTCCAAAACTATCACTAATGTATCCACAAAAAACAAAGCCGCCATCTATAGTTTGTTGAATGTATTTAGCAGATTGGTTTAATGAATTATGATACCGTTTTTGGAAAAGTATATTTCCACTTGTATCTAATTTAGAAATAAAAATATCATTATAGTTTGAGGTATTGCCCACAACGCCAACCATAATTAATTTTTGATCAACTGTTTTATTAATAAATAAACCTTGCATGTATAGCGAATCGGAATAATATTTTATCCAAAGCACATTACCACAAGCATCATATTTTATTAATGCAGCATCTTGATTACCCAAAGGCTGATGCGCTTGTATGCCTGTAACATAAATGCTTCCATCATTAAGCTCTACAACAGATTGAGACGTTTCGTTATCAACACTGCCGGTATCTTTTTGAAAATAACAATTATATACCTGACTCTTAACTTGAAAAAAACTTAGAAAAAATAAAAAGTAAGCCAGTTGCCTCATGTAATATAATTTTAAACGAAAGCACACTATTTAATACTTGCTAAACTAATGCTTTTAACTGCTCTTCTAAAGTTTTTATTTTATTAAGCGCATCGCTTTCTTTTTTGCGCTCGTTCTCTAAAATTTCTGGTTTAGCATTTGCAACAAAACGCTCGTTACTTAATTTTACTTGTACAGATTTTAAGAAACCTTTGTTATAGTCAAGTTCTTTGGCAATGCGTTCTTTTTCCTCATCCACATTAACATCTTGTGTTAATGGAATGTAAAACTCAGCATAATTTGTATTGAACGAAAAAGCATTTTCAACTTTTGCAGTTACATATTCAAAACTACTTAAGTTGCACAATTTAATAATGATGCCATCATAGGTTTTTATTATTTCGCCTTGATTTACTTTTTCAAAAACCTGCAATTTTTCTTTTGGAGAAATATTTTTTTGTTTGCGAAGGTTTCTGATATTGGTAATTACTTCCATTACCACCTCGAAGTGCTTTGTAATTTCTTTATTCTCGTTTTTAGATTTAGGCCATTCGGCAACAATAATGCAATCTTTATCAGAACGACTTTCTTTTATTAAATGGTAAATTTCTTCAGTAATAAAAGGCATCCACGGATGCATAATTTTTAATAGACTTTCTAAGAAATTAATGGTTGCATCAAAGATTGCTTTATCAATTGGCTGCGCTTTGCCGTCAATAAATTCAGGCTTAATCATTTCTAAATACCAAGCACAAAAATCGTCCCAAACCAATTTGTAAGTTGTCATTAACGCATCACTCATTCTATGTTTTGAATAGTGGTCATTAATGATTTCTATTTGTTCTGCTAACTTATTTTCAAACCACTCAATAGCTACTTTATTTGTTTGCGGTTGTGCAATATCAGCTACTTCAAAACCTTGTATCAAACGGAAGGCATTCCAAACTTTGTTGGCAAAGTTTCTACCTTGCTCGCAATAGCTTTCATCAAACATTAAATCGTTTCCGGCAGGAGAACATAATAACATACCTACACGTACGCCATCAGCACCATATTTATCAATTAAATCTAATGGATCAGGACTATTACCCAAAGATTTACTCATTTTTCTACCCTGCTTATCTCTAACAATACCCGTTAAATAAACATTGGTAAAAGGTTTATCATCCATGTATTCATATCCTGCAATAATCATACGCGCTACCCAAAAGAAAAGAATCTCTGGCGCTGTAACTAAATCATTTGTTGGATAATAGTATTGTAAATCTTTATTGGCTTTGTCTTTTCCGTTTTTTATAACATTAGGATCGAATACGGTAATAGGCCACAACCAAGATGAGAACCAGGTATCAAGTACATCTTCATCCTGACGAACATCTTGTGTATTTAATTTAGTAATGGCTTCTTCGCGTGTTTTGCAAACAACTGTATTGCCTTTGCTGTCATACCACGCAGGAATGCGTTGTCCCCACCAAAGCTGACGAGAGATACACCAATCTTTGACATTCTCCATCCAGTGACGGTAGGTGTTTTTGAATTTAGGCGGATACAATTTGATATCATCATTCATTACCGCATCCAAAGCCGGTTTGGCTAACTCCTCCATTTTAAGAAACCACTGCATGGAGAGTTTTGGCTCGATCACTGCATCCGTACGTTCAGAAAATCCAACCTTATTGGTATAAGCTTCAGTTTTTTCAAGTAAACCAGCC
>CAIXZI010000185.1 GCA_903923915.1 uncultured Bacteroidota bacterium | reverse complement strand
TGGACGTGGTTTAAACCCTTTATTACAGAACTATTGGATGACCATACATCCGCCAACGTTGTTTTTAGGCTTTGCTTTAACCTTAGTACCATTTTGTTATGCCTTGGCGGCTTTATGGAAAAAAGATTTTACCAACTGGCAAAAACCGGCATTACCTTGGGCATTTACCGGGGTAATGATTTTAGGTTTAGGGGTTTTAATGGGAGGCGCTTGGGCTTATGAAGCGCTCAGCTTTGGTGGTTTTTGGGCATGGGATCCGGTTGAAAACGCTTCTTTAGTGCCATGGTTAACCTTGGTGGGCGCTGCGCATATTATGTTGGTTAACAAAAGCAGAGGCCATTCTATTTTCTCCGGATTTGTATTGGCATTAATTTCTTTTATACTGGTACTATATTCTACCTTTTTAACACGCAGTGGTATTTTAGGCAGCGCATCTGTACATGCCTTTACCGATTTAGGTATGCAAAAACAATTGCTTTTATATCTGTTAACGTTTGTGTTTTTAAGCATTTGGTTACTGCAACAACATAAACTTATTTCATTTATTTACTTATGCCTTACAGTTACTTTGTTTCTGTTAGTATTTGCATTTAATATTCAGCCATCTATCTTGCTTACTGTTTGGGGAAGCGCCTCTGTTGCTTTATTATTTACAGGATATTTTATTGATTTTCCAAAAGACGAAAAAGAAGAAAGCGTTTACAGCCGCGAGTTTTGGTTATTTGTAGCATCGTTTGTTTTGTTTTTATCGGGCGTAACCATTAGTATTTTTACTTCTATTCCAATCTTTAACAAAATGTTTGGAATGAATAAAGCCCCTTTTACCATTGATAAATACAATGCTTGGCAAATTCCGTTTGCTATTATTGTGGCGTTTTTATTAGCTATTGGGCAGTTTTTTAAATATAAGAATACCGATAAAAAACAATTCTTTAAGAACTTACGTATATCTGCTTTGCTTGCTGTTGCCTTTGGTGGCGTGGCATCTACAGCATTATATTTTTCTCATGGATGGAACGAAGCAACATCAACTCAAAAAACAAATTACATAACCTATTCGGCTTTGCTTATTGCTTCGGCATTTGCGTTGTTTGCTAATACTACTTATTGGATACGTATTTTAAAAGGAAATGTTAAACACATCGGTTCATCGTTAGCACATATTGGTTTTGCTTTATTGTTGATTGGCGCTTTAATCTCCACTTCTAAAAAAGCAACCTTATCTAAAAATACATCCGAAAAAAGCGTTTCTTCTTTAGGAAAAGATTTTGACGACAAGAAAAATATTTTGCTTGTAAAAGGAGATACCCTGCCTATGGGGCCTTATTATGTTTGTTATTCTTCTAAAGAAAAAACAGGCGTTAACATGAATTTTAACGTTGAATACTTTACGCGTGAAGACAATAAATACATTAAACAATTTGAATTATCTCCGCTGGTACAAATGAACGCGCGTATGGGTAATGTGGCAGAGCCTGATACACGAAGGTTTCCGGCATATGATATTTATACACATGTAACCTACGCCGATTTAAGCAACTTAGAAGAGAAACAAACTGTTAATGATTTTTCTGAACCACAGGATAATGTTATTCATTTACATGATACTATTTATTCATCAAATGCTATAATAATTTTAGATTCTTTACAAACCAATATTTCTAAAGAGCAATATCAAAAAAATGATTCGTCTATTTGGGTAACGGCTGTTTTTCATGCGTATGATATTGATAAAAAAATGCATCGTGCATATCCAAAAT
>CAIXZI010000184.1 GCA_903923915.1 uncultured Bacteroidota bacterium | reverse complement strand
TAAGAAATTGGACAACGGAAAAAAAAATAAACAAACCTTCGACTGGAAATTACTTACTAGAATTTTTAGCTTTATAAAACCATACATAGCTAAATTTTATGTTGCAGTAAGTATTACTATCGTGTTAGCGGCTTTAACAATTGCTCGTCCGTTATTAGTAAAAAAAATATTAGATGATTATGTTTCTACCAAAAATGTAGAAATGATAACACTATTTTCCGGTATAATATTATCTGCACTTTTATTGGAGGCCACTTTACAATTAAGCAATACCATTTTAACAGCAACCATCGGGCAAAGTGTTATTAAAGATCTTCGTACCAAACTTTTTAAACACATACTTTCTTTTAAAAATTCTTATTTTGATACTACACCTATTGGTACGCTTGTAACCCGATCTGTATCTGATGTAGAGGCGTTGGCAGATGTTTTCTCGCAAGGATTTATTGTTATTATGGGTGATATGCTCAGTTTGTTAGTGTTTTTAATTTCTATGTTTATTGTTAACTGGCAACTTACATTAGTTGTTCTGATTACGGTACCTATGTTGTTTGTTGCTACTAAGTTTTTTCAACGCGGTGTAAAAAGCACATTTAACCAAGTGCGCAATGCAGTAGCAGCATTAAATAATTTTGTACAAGAGCATATACAAGGTATGCAGGTGGTGCAGCTTTTTAACCGTCAAGAAAAAGAGTACAAAAAATTTACAGACATAAACGAACAGCACAAAGCGGCTAACATAAAATCAATTTGGTATTACTCTATTTTTTTTCCGATAGTAGAAATACTTTCATCGCTTGCCATTGCATTAATTATTTTTTATAGTGGAATAAGTTCTCGTTATTTTAATGTAACGGCAGGAGATATAACCTTTTTTATAATGCTTACCGGTATGATGTTTAGGCCTATCAGATTACTGGCAGATAGGTTAAATACCTTGCAAATGGGTATGGTTTCTGCCGAACGTGTTTTTAAATTACTAGATACGAATGAAGCTATTGAAAATAGCGGTAATTTAATTCAACACTTAAATGGAAAAGTTGAGTTTAAAAATGTTTGGTTTTCTTACAACAAAGCTAATGATGTTTTAAAAGATATTTCATTTACGGTTAACCCAGGAGATACTGTTGCCTTAGTAGGCGCTACTGGCTCAGGTAAATCAACTATTATGAACTTAATGGGTAGGTATTACGAAATTAATAAAGGAGAAATTTTATTTGATAATATTCCACAAAATAAATTTGATGTAGATTTTTTACGCTCGCAAATTTCTGTGGTATTGCAAGATGTTTTTCTTTTTTCAGATTCTATAAAAAACAACATTTCGTTATATAGTAAAGCAATTGCAGATGATGAAATTATAGAAGCCGCTAAATACATAGGCGCGCATCAATTTATTATGCAGTTACCCGATGGCTACAATTTTAATGTGCGAGAAAGAGGTAGCATGCTATCAACCGGTCAACGACAAATGATTGCTTTCTTAAGAGCATATGTGCACAAACCATCCATTTTAGTTTTAGATGAAGCAACTTCTTCTATTGATACCGAAACTGAGCAACTAATACAATCTGCTACCGAAAAAATAACCAAAGGAAGAACCTCTTTCATTATTGCGCATCGCCTGGCAACCATACAAAAGGCATCATGCATCATGGTTATCGAAAATGGTAAAATTATTGAGGCCGGCACTTTACAAGAATTATTAAAGAAGGAAGGCCATTTTAAAAGCCTTTACGAACATCAGTTTTCTGAAACTTCAGTTTAGACTATATGTAAGATTTTTAGTATTTTTGGTAAACTAAACCACACCATTTAGTTTATGTTAAAGAAATTCTTTTTTTTAATTTTTATGATCTTGCTATTTGCTTTTAGCAAGGCTCAAATTAATAATGAGTTAAGATCAGAACTTCAGAAAGATTTAACAGAAACCGAAAAGAAAATTTTATCCGAAGCTGATAGATATTACCGAAAC
>CAIXZI010000183.1 GCA_903923915.1 uncultured Bacteroidota bacterium | reverse complement strand
CCCTCATAAGGATTGAATAATCACAATAATATTTATGCTTTGTTTTTTCATTTTACTAACCGATGCAAATGTATATTGATTTGGTTTGTTGATTTTAAAAATATAATCTATTTTTAGTGAGTCTGATTTATTAAATGAATTATAATTTGATGAGTTTATGCATAGATTCTTGTTTGTTAACCAAAACTTTTATGAAGTAAACTCCTTTGCTAAGATTTGTATTATCTATGCTTATTGTTTGAGCGCCTGCTTCAAATACTTGCGAAGAAAGCAATTGAACCAACTGCCCTATATCATTATAAATCTCAATGATTACTTCGGATGATTGAAACAGCGTTAAATTTAAAGTAACTTGCGAAGCAGATGGGTTTGGGAAAATTGAAATATCTGAAACTATTTTTGTATTACAACTTCGTTCTACAAAAATTATTTTAGACTTACTGCTATTGCCATTATAATCTTCTTGACTTAATCGATAATAGGCATTTCTATCTTCAGTGGTTTTATCTGTAAAAGTGTAATTAATATGATGAGTGCTATTGCCAGCACCGTTTACATTGCCTATTACCTGATAATGAATACCATCTAAACTTTTTTCTACGTTAAAAATTCTATTATTTGTTTCGGTAGCAGTTTGCCAAACTAAGGTAACTTGGTTATTTATACACTGACCTTGAAATTGGGTTAGAGAAATTGGTAAAACAATAACAGTAGTTGGAGAAGCACTGCACGCAGAATGACTTAAAACACAACTTGGGACTGTTGGGGCGGGAGATTGTGCGCCATTAACTTTGGTAATATTTCCGGTTGCAACATAATTAGTGCCACTTGTTCCGCAATTTGTAATAGTAACGTTACCAGTAGCACCAGCAAAATTTACATTTCCATTATATGAAGTTTGTTTAACAAATGTAGAGTTTGAAATGCTCACATTATTTCCATTAACAGCACTGCTAATGTCTATATCTACACCACCTTTAGTAGAACTACAAAAAGTACATTGTGCAAGATTGCCGGAAAAAATACACGAAGAAATAGTTAAAGTAGTTGCGGCTCCATCAACCCATATAGCACCTCCGTAATAACTACCTCCCGTACCCACAAAATTATTGCCAGTAAACTGACAACCTGTTATGGTTACTGTACTGCTTCCTGCAATTGCAATAGCTCCGCCATAATTAGAAGAGCTATTATCATAGGCATCATTATTTTGAAAAATGCAGTTCGTTAAATTTAAATTACCGCTATTAATGTATAGAGCACCTCCGTAATCTGTAGAGCCCGTGTTAACGGCATTTTGGTCAAAGTTTGTGCATGAAACATTACAGGTTGTAGTTGCATCTGCATTAAAAATTGCAATGGCGCTGCCGTATTGATCGGCTGTTACAGAATTATTTGACTCGCTTTTATAATTATTATAAAATACATAATTAGAAATATTTACCGTAATGTGCGTTCCATTAATATCGACACCGCCAGTTGCCTCTGCTGGCTGCTGAGATCCGGATGCGGTATTTCCAGCAACATTGGCGCTGCATACCGTACCTCCTTGTGTAATGTTTACAGTTGCATATTGATTGATTAAAATGGCTGCGTATCCGCCTGAGACATATCCAAGTGCTGCTGCTGCACAATTTGAGATATAAATAGCATTGAGGGTAACCGTATAAGGTGTAGTACCATTGGCAGCATTTATTGTTATGGCTTCGCCTTGATTAGAACTTGCTGCACTATAACCGTAGATGCTAAAATTATTTAAGACAACATTGTTAGCGTTAATTAGCATAAATGGTTTGCTAAGATTACTTGAAAACACTGTTTTGCCTTCGCCAGCACCCGTAATAGTTAAACTTCCTGTGGTAAGCGTTATGTTTTTATCTGCGTAGGTTCCGGCGTCAACGTATATAGTATCGCCACTTGAAGCCACAGCAATTGCGGCACTTAAGGTTAAGAAGGGGTTTGTTCCTTTTCCGCTAGTGGTTAGTGATCCTGTAGCTGATGTGGTTGCACCGCTGCCAACTGCCGAGCAGTAAATATCACCTGTAGTAGAAGCATCATTTACATACCATGTAACAGGCGTTGCACTAAATATATTACTCGAAAATAAAAAGCACACAAGTAATAAAACTATTGCTGTTTTTGTAAGGTTTACTATTTTATAGATGGATAACAATTGTATAACTATTATTTAATGTCTTATAAAACAAAAATAATGTATAAATATAACCAGCTTCTAAAAAATATATGTATTTTTAGTAAGTCTGATTTAAATACTATGAAAAAAAACAGCAACGCTTTTACGATTATTAAAAGCTTAACCATGTCTGAGAAGAGGTATTTTAAAATATTTTCAGAAAGACATACTATAGGAGAACAAAATAAGTATGTGGTTTTGTTTAACGTATTAGACAAGATTGAAATTGAACATGATGTAGAGATAAAGAATCAACTTTCTAAAAAAAATATAAACTCAGATTTCTTATCAGCAGATAAAAATTACTTATATAGCCTTGTTTTAAAAAGTTTAAATGATT
>CAIXZI010000182.1 GCA_903923915.1 uncultured Bacteroidota bacterium | reverse complement strand
CAGGCGTTTACACTTACATAAATTTGTTGCGAAATATTATGTTCGTATTCTGTTTTAATAGTTTTTATAAGTTCAGAATGCAACATGGGTATGGTCATGCCCGCCTTGTTAATACGCAACACCAGGTTGTTTGGCTCTATACGCTCTAAAAATAAAATAATGCGTTCGTAGGCTTGCAATCTTATAGGAGTTGTAATATTCATTTGCGATTTACGCAATTCATAATCTCTACGTTTTTGATCGCTGCTTAAAAATGTTTTCACAATAAAATAAGTAGCGGCAAATACGGCGGCTGCCGGAATTAATATTTTTAATATTTCTAAAAGAATTTCCATTGTTTTTGATTTGTGTAAATATCTGAATTTTTGTGGAAAAATATGAATTATAAGTTATAAATTATAAGTTGTGGAGATTTGGCTTGTTTGATAGTTTTACATCTATAGTGACAAAAAAATATTTCAGGAAAAGAATTAGCTTTGTCGTTAAGTTTTTTTTTAATAAAAAACAATGCGCTATAGATTTATAAAACAAATAATAATTACCAGTATTGCCTTATGCTGCTTAACTTGTTCTAAAGAAAGATGGTTTGCTAAAATTACATACGAAGGGACCGTCTATTATAGTAGAGCTTCCATGAAGCCAGTGACCGCTGGCACATGGGTTTACTTGTATGCTTGCGAGCGAGGTAAGATATCTTTTTCTTGTGATTATTTTTTAGTTGGGCAAGCTGTAACAGATGCTAATGGGCATTTTAAAATACATGATAATGCAGCAAGAACCGACGAATATAGTGTTCAAGTGATTCCTGATTCATTAAATAATGCATTCCGTGGTGGTTTTAAGATTACTGGCGATCAATTACAAACAAGTGATTGGACTAAACTCTATCTAGGGGGATATTAATCAACTTTATGTTTTATTACAGAAATTGCTTCGTTCCTTGCAATGTCGAAAGAATTTATTTCAAATCCATCTTCATTAAATAATCTATCTGCGCATCATCGCCCAACTGAAAGATATGCTGGCCAAACTTTTCAAATCCAATTTTGGTATAAAAATTAATGGCTTTTGGGTTTTGTTCCCAAACTCCTAACCAAATTACATTTACCTTTTTTTCTTTAGCTTTTTCTACGCAAGTATTCATTAAAGCTAAGCCCACTTTTTTATCGTGAAATTCTTTTTTTACGTATAATCTTTCAATTTCTATGCTGGTTAAATTACCCAATTCTTCTGGTGTTTCAGAGCTTTTTAGTTTTGCGTAGCCAATAATTTCATCATTAATAAGAGCTACATACATGATGGCATTTTTATCTTCAATTTCTGCTAAAATTTGGTGTGTAGCAAAATGCGATTCGTTATAATCTCGCATGTTTTCTGCGCTGTTATACCACTCAAAAGTTTCCGTAAAAGTTTGTGCGGCCACTTTACCAATGGTTTCTGCGTCTTCAGTTTTTGCCTCTCGTATAAAAACCGACATGTAATTTTAAAGCTTTGTAGTTTTATTCAGCAATAAATAATCTGCCAAAACAAGCGCGCACATAGCTTCTACAATTGGCACGGCGCGCGGCAATACACAGGGGTCGTGCCTACCGCGACCTTCCACAATAATTTCATCTCCGGCAGCATTTATGCTTTTTTGTTTCTGCATAATGGTAGCTACTGGTTTAAAGGCCACGTTAAAATAAATATCTTCTCCGTTACTTATGCCGCCTTGTATGCCACCACTATTATTTGTTTTAGTGTGAATTCCATTATCGTTTTCAAAAATATCATTCAGTTCAGAACCCTTGTAATTAATAGCATCAAAGCCAGCTCCATATTCAAAACCTTTAACGGCATTTATACTTAACATAGCTTTACCAAGTTCGGCATGTAGTTTATCAAAAGCAGGTTCTCCCAAACCAACAGGGGTGCGTTTTGCAACACAGGTAATGGTACCGCCCACTGTGTCGCCTTGTTTGCGAATGTCTTCAATAAGTTCAATCATTTGCTGCGCCGTTTTTTCATCCGGACAACGAATAATATTTTTCTCAATATCTGCCGCGTTAATTTCTGTATGCGATTTGTTTAATTTGATTTGATGTACTTGCGATACATAGGCAAAAATTTCAACGCCATGGTGTTTTAAAAATAGCTTGGCAATAGCACCTGCAACCACACGTGATGCGGTTTCTCTTGCAGAAGAGCGGCCACCACCTCGATAATCACGATGGCCATATTTTTGTTGATAGGTATAATCTGCATGCGAAGGACGATAAGCATCTTTAATATGCTCATAATCTTTACTTTTTTGATTTTCGTTATAAATAGCAAAACCAATAGGTGCACCGGTTGTAATCCCTTCAAAAATACCCGAAAGAAAATTTACGGTATCACTTTCTTTGCGTTGAGTAACAATGTGCGATTGCCCTGGTTTTCTTCTATCAAGTTCGTTTTGAATAAATTCAAAATCAATTTTTAATCCACTCGGACATCCATCAATAATACCGCCAATGGCTTCGCCGTGCGATTCTCCAAAGGTTGTTAATTTAAAAATATTTCCAAAAGAGTTTCCCATTATTGTATAATAAATGAGTTTTGATATTTTTGATTTTTAAATTCGCCTAAACCGCGCCCATGAGCATCTTTTTTCTTTACAAAGAAAAAGGCTAACTTAATTTCGTGTGAACCGATGTTGTACGAACTTAGTTTATTGGTGCTATAGTCATAAGAATAGCTTACTTGCCCCCAATCTGTAATAGTATAGCCAACTTGCCCGACAACCGCCACACCCAAGCGAACACCGGCTCCTACAAAAAAGGCATTTTTTATGTGCAAACGCAAGTAATAATCTACCAAAATGGGCGCTCCGGTAACAAAAACAGCCATTAAATTATTTTCCCAAATAAAATTTTTATTTTCGCTCCAATTATATCCTACCGATGCGCAAAAATGAGGTACTGTTTTAAATTGGCCACGCTTAACTATTTCGGTTGTTTTATCATAGTTAAAAGTAGTGCCTGCTAAGTTATTCATAGAAAAAGCTATGTGAAATCTATCATTATACAACATAATGCCGGCAGCGGCATTAAAGGCTTTTGCCTTTTGGGTAGATATAACATTTATCATAGCCTCATCCTGGCTGTTTTGATACGTAAGAGATGCCCCGTTAATGCCCATGGTATTATAACTTCCGTTGGCACCGATAGAAAGATGAACATCATCAAACTTAATTTTAAAGGCATAGGCCAGTGCGGCGCTCAGGTATGAATAGGGGCCAATTTTATCCTGAAAAACGTAACCGCCAACGCCCATTTTACCTTTATATAATTTTGCGTGCAAACTTGCCCCCATGGTTTTAGGAGCGCCTGCAAAACCTACCCACTGGTTTCTGTATGACATTCTAAAATCAAGATCACCTCGTGTACCCGCTGCAGCAGGATTCATCATAAATAAATTACTGCGGTATTGAGTCCAAAAAGGGTATTGTTGGGCGTGAGCCACGCTTACAATAAATAATAACAATATAAACCTCCCTAGTTTCAAAGCGCCTAAAGATAGTAAATACATTTTCTTGCAAAAAAATTATCTCCTATATAATGATAAAATTCCGAATTAAATATTTTGATTTTCCGATAATTCGGTTTATTATTGCCATCAAATTTGTCAGACTACGTATTAAAATGAAAAGATATTTTTTAGGTTTTATATTTTTGGCGCATGCTTTCTTAGCATTCTCTCAAGGTGGAGTTATCATTATTGAAGGTAATTATCAAGGTAAAAATTTATATGTACAAAATCCGTTTGCCAGTGGTGGCGTGGGTTTTTGCGTTACTGAAGTTTATGTAAACGGAAATTTAACAACTGACGAAACTCAATCAAGTGCCTTTGAAATTGATTTTAAACCACACAAATTAACTATTGGAGATAAAGTTGAAATTAAAATAAAACATAAAGAAGATTGCCGCCCTAAAGTTCTTAACCCTGAAGTTTTAAAACCAAAAAGCACGTACGAAGTAATTTCTATGACTGTTTCTGCTGACGGAACACTTAAATGGAGTACAAAAGGCGAAAGCGGAAAATTACCTTATGTTATTGAGCAATTTCGCTGGAACAAATGGGTAAAAGTGGGTGAAATTGATGGTGTTGGTACTGCTGCAACAAATAATTACGAATATAAAGTAACTCCACACTCAGGTAAAAATCAATTTCGTTTAAAACAAACAGATTATAGTGGTCAACCTCGTTTATCTAAAGGTGTTGATTTTAGCAGTACTTCTTGCGATGTAATTTTTGCTCCACAAAAAGTATCTAAAGACATAAGTTTTTCTTGTACTGATAAACCGGTTGAAACTATGTATGAAATATACGATCAATACGGGAATATCGTAAAACGCGGTTATGGCAATAAAATAGATTGCAGTAACTTACCTAAAGCGGGTTATTTTCTTAACTACGATAACAAAATGGGTCAGTTTGTAAAAAAATAAACTTTCATCTTCTATTTTCTTTAAAAATTAAATTTTCGTAATTTCTTTACTTTATACCATAAAAGTGGTACTTTTGTAGTGTATTTTAGAATTAGTCTAAATAAACGAAACATGATTACAGTATCAAACGCAGCAAAAGAACACGCTGCACATTTAATAAAAGAAGAACGCAAACCAGAAGGAACCTTTATACGCGTAGGCGTTGATGGTGGCGGTTGTTCAGGACTTATGTATAACCTTGTTTTTGACCACGAGATGAAGCAAGGCGATCAGGTTTTTGAAGACAATGGCGTAAAAGTAGTAGTTGACCGCAAGAGTTTTTTATATTTAGTAGGAACTGAATTAGATTACTCGGGTGGATTAAATGGTAAAGGATTTGTATTTAAAAACCCCAACGCTTCTCGCACCTGTGGCTGCGGAGAAAGTTTTAGTGTTTAGCATATAGAAAATGGCTAACGAAATTTTAGAAGAACATATAAGTAACGATTACAAGTACGGCTTTGTAACTGATATCGAGTCAGACTCTGCACCCGTTGGCTTAAACGAGGATATTATCCGATTTATTTCTCATAAAAAAAACGAACCTGAGTGGATGCTGGAGTTTCGTTTAAAAGCGTATAAATATTGGCTAAAACTTGAAGAACCTACTTGGGCGCATGTAAAGTATCCAAAACCAGATTTTAATAATATTATTTATTACTCGGCTCCCAAACAAAAAAAGACACTAAATAGTTTAGATGAAGTTGACCCTGAATTATTAAAAACCTTCGAAAAACTTGGCATATCATTAGAAGAACAAAAACGTTTGAGTGGTGTTGAAAGTCGAATTGCTGTGGATGCAGTGATAGATAGCGTTTCGGTTAAAACTACATTTAAAGAAACACTTGCCGAAAAAGGAATTATTTTCTGTTCATTTAGCGACGCTGTTCAAGAACATCCTGATCTGGTGAAAAAATACATGGGCATGGTAGTGCCTTATACAGACAATTTTTATGGGGCATTAAACAGCGCTGTGTTTACAGATGGTTCGTTTTGCTACATTCCGAAAGGGGTGCGTTGCCCAATGGAACTATCTACTTACTTCCGCATCAACGCCAGTGGTACAGGTCAGTTTGAAAGAACTTTGATTGTTGCTGAAGAAGATTCTTATGTATCTTATTTAGAAGGTTGTACTGCGCCACAACGCGATGAAAATCAATTGCACGCAGCCATAGTAGAAATCATCGCGCATAAAAATGCAGAAGTAAAATACAGCACCGTACAAAACTGGTATCCAGGCGATAAAAACGGCTTAGGGGGTATTTTTAATTTCGTTACTAAACGTGGAATTTGCTTAGAAGACGATTCTAAAATATCGTGGACGCAAGTAGAAACCGGTTCTGCTGTTACCTGGAAATATCCATCGGTTATATTGAAAGGAAATAATTCAGTTGGCGAATTTTATTCGGTGGCAGTTACTAATAACTATCAGCAAGCAGATACCGGAACAAAAATGATTCACATTGGTAAGAATACCAAATCAACCATTATCTCAAAAGGAATATCGGCAGGTTTTAGCAATAACAGTTACCGCGGCTTGGTTCGCATACAAAAAGGTGCAACAGGCGCACGTAATTTTTCGCAATGCGATAGTTTGTTAATGGGTGATAAATGTGGCGCGCATACATTTCCATACATAGAGATTAAAGATAAAACAGGTGTGGTTGAGCACGAAGCAACAACTTCTAAAATAGGTGAAGACCAATTATTTTATTGCAAACAACGAGGCATCGAAACCGAAAAAGCAATTGGTTTAATTGTTAACGGATATTGCAAAGATGTATTAAATAAATTACCGATGGAATTTGCTGTTGAAGCGCAAAAATTGTTGGCTGTAAGCCTTGAAGGAAGCGTAGGTTAAATAGTTAAATGATTTTAAAAATTGAAAATTACATATAGATTTGCACACATAATAATACCAACATAAACCACATAATCATGGAAAACACAAACATCCCAACAGAAAAAAAAGGAAACATTGAAGATTTAGTTGCTTGGCAAAAAGCAAAAGAATTAGCGGTTACTGCTTACAAATTAGTTGGCAGCATAAATTTAGACGCTATTATAAAAGACAAATTAATTCACTCCGCATTAGAAGTGTCTTACAGCGTGGCTCGCAGCTACGGTGTTAAACAACGCGCCCAATCGTTAGAAAATTTATACGAAGCACGCGAATGTATTTTTGAATTTAAAACCGCGATGGCTATTGGTGTAGATTTAGGTTATATCACACATGAGCAAAGTGCAGAGGTACAACCTTTGGTTGATCATACCGATAAATTGGTTTCAGGATTAATTCAGTACAAAGAAGATGCCCGCAAAGGTAAAGTTCGTCCAAAAGGAAATGGTGGTGGAAATTACCGCAACAGAGATAACGATGGCAACAACGCTGCTCCTGATAATTTTGGCAACACTATTGATTACGCAAGTTCACCAGTATCTAATTTCTAATTAATGCTAAGCATAAAAAATTTAAAAGCTGAAATAAACGGTAAAGAAATTCTGAAAGGAATAAATCTTGAAGTAAAAGCCGGTGAAGTACACGCTATCATGGGGCCTAACGGCTCAGGTAAAAGTACTTTATCGGCTGTACTTGCCGGTCGTGAAGATTATGACGTTACCGGAGGCAGCGTTACTTTTAACGGAAAAGATTTATTAGAACTTGCCGCTGAAGACCGCGCACGTGAAGGAATATTTTTAGCGTTTCAATATCCGGTAGAAATTCCGGGCGTGAGTAACATAAATTTTTTACGTACTGCTGTAAATGAAATTAGAAAATACAAAGGCTTACCTGATATGGAGGCTAAAGATTTTTTAGCGCTTATAAAAGAAAAACAAAAATTAGTTGAGTTAGATGCCAAACTTGCCGGACGCAGTGTGAACGAGGGTTTTAGTGGTGGAGAAAAAAAACGCAACGAAATTTTTCAGATGGCTGTGCTAGACCCTAAGCTTGCCATTTTAGATGAACCCGATAGCGGACTTGATATTGATGCTCTGCGTATTGTTGCAACAGGCGTTAATAAATTAAAAAGCAAAGACAACGCAACCATTGTAATTACACATTACCAACGCTTGCTGGATTATATTGTGCCCGATTTTGTACACATACTTTACAACGGTAAAATTGTAAAAAGCGGCGGTAAAGAACTAGCGCTTGAAATGGAAGAAAAAGGGTACGACGAGATTAAAAAACAATATGATACTGCCGCTGTATAAAGCGATACCATGATTACTGATAAACTAACTGCCACTCACAATTTTTTAGATGAATTAGCCAAACAGGCCGGAAAGGCAATTTTTATGCCTGCTTCAGAGATTGGAACTGCTTTACAATATTTAGAAGAAAACGGCATTCCGAATAATAAGCACGAAGATTATAAGTACTGCAACATCGAAGCCATTCTTCGTAAAGAATTTAAAACCATTGCGGGAAAAGAAATTGCGTTAACTGCAAACGATATAAAAAGTAATCATTTTATAAAAGATGCTTTCAATGTTTATGTTGTAAACGGAAAATTAATTTTAGATGCTTCTGAAACACATACGAACGCAACGCTTTCAGCTATAGAAAAAACTCCGGCAGAAATTTTAAAAAAACATTTAGCTCAATACGCGCTAACAAATAGTGATGCACTTATTGCGGTAAATGTAGCTTACGCCGACAGAGGAATTTTTTTACACATTACATCTACCGTTGAAAAACCAATTGTTATACATCATCTAAATTCATCGGAAGGAAATTTGTTTTTTAATGTGCGTAATTTAATAGTGATTGAAAAAAAT
>CAIXZI010000181.1 GCA_903923915.1 uncultured Bacteroidota bacterium | reverse complement strand
TTTTTCAAATTCACCAAATACACCATCCAACCGTTTTGATCTTCGATGTTTTCGGGAACAATGGCTACGGCTATATCTTCAGCGTGTTGTATTAATTCTTCGGCCTTCATATCACAAAATTAAAAAACTTATTGAGAGTTTGTTGCATTAAAAACAGTCTCTTTTTTATTTAATTAACCACATAGATACATAGGAAAAAGAAGGGATAGAAACAAGTTTTTAAAACATAGTGAATTATGTGGTAAAAGCGCAGCTTTTCTATTGAAAACCTTTTATACCAACCAAACTATATTTCTATGTGGTTAAATTATTTAATCCCTTCATCATTGTTTAAACATTATCGTAAACAATTTTATTTTTATGAAGCAGAGTTTTTATTTTTGAAAAATGATTTCTGCCACAGCCGAACAAAATAATATTGCTTTACTTGCTTCTAAATTTATTAATCACACGCAAAAAAATATTTTTCTTACAGGAAGGGCGGGCACTGGCAAAACCACTTTTTTAAAGCACATTGTTCAGCACACACATAAAAAATCTATTATCGTTGCGCCCACAGGCATCGCGGCTATTAATGCAGGCGGTGTAACTATTCACTCCTTGTTTCAATTGCCATTTGGCGCTTATGTTCCAGTTAATCAAACCAACACTTCGCAACATGTAAATTTAAAAACCAGCGACCCAATTTCTCTTGTAAGGAATTTACAAATGCACGAAAACAAACGCAAATTAATTCGTGAATTAGAACTTTTAATTATTGACGAAGTTAGTATGCTGCGCGCCGATTTGTTAGACGCTATAGATATGGTGTTACGCTACATACGTCGTAAACAGAGCCCATTTGGCGGTGTGCAGGTTTTATTTATTGGAGATTTGTTGCAACTGCCTCCCGTTATAAAAAACGAAGAATGGGAGTTTTTAAAATTGCATTATAAAAGCATCTATTTTTTCGATTCGCAGGTTTTGCAAAGAGAAAAACCGGTTTATATTGAGTTGGATAAAATTTATCGTCAGGCAGATGACACGTTTATTTCTTTGCTGAATAATTTGCGCAACAATCAAATTACCGAATATGATATCGAGCTTTTAAACAAATACTATCAACCAAATTTTAAACCAAAGGCGGATGAAAATTACATTACGCTTACTACGCATAATTATAAAGCACTTGAACTAAACAAAACTTTTTTACAGGAATTAAAAAATAAATCATTCTTCTTCGAAGCCTTGATAGAAGATGATTTCAGCGAGTACGCCTATCCCATAGAAAAAACGTTGGAGCTTAAAAAAGGTGCGCAGGTTATGTTTGTCAAAAATGATTCAACAGGTGCGCAGCGTTTTTTTAATGGAAAGATTGGCGTTATTTCTTTTATAGATGCGGATGATATTGAGGTGCAATTTGAAGACAACACAAAAATGTTTCTCGAAAAATATACCTGGGAAAACATTAAATATAAACTGAACGAAACCACCAATGAAATTGAAGAACAAACTGTTGGCACGTTTACGCAATATCCTATAAAACTTGCCTGGGCAATTACGGTGCATAAAAGTCAGGGCTTGACATTTGATAAAGCTATTATAGATATTGGTGCTGCATTTGCACCCGGGCAAGCCTACGTAGCACTTTCGCGTTTGCGGTCTTTGCAAGGCTTGGTGCTTACCTCGGCTATAAAATATAACGGCATTACACAAGATGCAAAAGTTGTTGAATTTGCCAAGACAAAAGCAGAGCAGGAAAACCTCAACGATTTGATAAAAAAAGAAGGCTTGGTTTTTTTACGAAATTATTTATTGCAATGTTTTGATTTTGGTGTGCTTGCTTTTAACGTGAAAGAACACATTGAAAGTTACAGCAAGGATGATAAAAAATCGTCGAAACAAAAACATTATAAATGGGCGGCTGAATTAAAAAAAGAACTCGACGCTATTAAACCTAATGCTGATAAATTTTTAAATCAACTTTCAAATATTATTGGTGCGAAAGAAACTGATTACCTGGAAACCCTTAAAGGGCGGGTGATTTCAGCTAAAGACTATTTTTTACCTTTCTTTAAAACAAGTTCTAAAAACATTTTTCAACACATTGAAAAGATAAAACACGAGAAAAAAATAAAAACTTATTTTAATGAATTGCTTGAATTAGAAACGCAGTTTTACGAACAGACAAAGCTCATCAGCAAAGCAGAATTATTGGTAAGCGCCTTTTTAAATAATACCGAATTTACCAAAGAAGATTTAGCTATTATCTTAAATGATAAAACAAGAATAGATCAAATAAAACAGGCGCACACAAAGCCTGAAACAGAAAGCAAAGAAGTTGTTTATTACGAAGAAGAAAAACCTGTTGAGAAAAAAACTAAAAAACAACCTAAAGAAAAAAAGTCGCTCACTAAAAAAGAACGAATAGACACAAAAAATGAAACCTTCATGTTGTTTAAACAAGGTAAAACAATCCCTGAAATTTCGAAGCTAAGAAACATGACAAATAGTACCATAGAAGGGCATTTGGCATTTTATGTTGCCAAAGGAGAAATTGATATTATTATTGGTACCCATAAACTGGTTGGTAAAAGCATAAAATTCAAGGATTTAGGTTTGCTCGTAATCGACGAAGAACAGAAATTCGGCGTTACAGTAAAAGAAAAACTCAAAGAAATGAAGGTGAATGTGGATACATTGACCATGACTGCCACACCCATTCCACGTACTCTGCAATTTTCGCTTATGGGGGCGCGCGATTTGTCAATAATCAATACTGCGCCGCCAAACCGTTATCCGGTTCAAACCGAAATACATTTATTTGATGAAGATGTGATTCGTGAAGCTATTCAGTTGGAAATGAACCGAAATGGTCAGGTTTTCTTTATTAATAACCGCATTCAGAATATATATGTCATTGAAAATCTGATTAAACGCCTTGTTCCGGGTTGCCGTGTGGCAGTTGGTCATGGGCAAATGCCGGCAGATAAACTGGAAGAAATTATTGTTGATTTTATTGATTATGAATATGATGTGTTGGTTGCTACCACCATTATTGAATCGGGAATTGACATTCCGAATGTAAATACCATCATTATTAATAGTGCTCAAAATTTTGGATTGAGCGATTTACATCAACTTCGTGGTCGGGTGGGACGCAGTAACCGCAAAGCATTTTGTTACCTCATGGCACCTGAAATGAGCTTACTGACTCCCGAAGCACGTCGTCGTTTACAAGCGCTTGAAACTTTTGCCGAACTGGGCAGCGGTTCAACATTGCCATGCAGGATTTGGATATTCGTGGAGCCGGAAATATGTTAGGAGCGGAGCAGAGCGGATTTATTGCCGATTTAGGCTACGAAACCTATCAAAAGATTTTGAATGAAGCCATTCATGAGTTAAAAGACGAAGAATTTGCCGAATTGTATGCCGACGAACGCGAAGAGAACGCTTCTTCTACAGCATTTGTCAACGATTGTCAG
>CAIXZI010000180.1 GCA_903923915.1 uncultured Bacteroidota bacterium | reverse complement strand
TAGCTGTTAAATTATAATTCATAATTACAGAAACAGAATCGTTGTTATTTACATTGTATATAGTGTATATTACCTGAGCTGTTCCTGAAGATGCAGCGGCATCAAAATCGGTACTTAAACCAAAAGTGCCTGTTGCACCATGGGCGGGTATGGTTGCATTTGCCGCAATAGTAACATTGCCACTTGTAGTAGTAGTAGCACCATAACATAAACTACCTATGCAAAATGTAATTAAGTTACCACCTGCATTAGAAACAACTGTTTTTTTTGCTTTAACCGTTAATGGAGATGAGGTTAAATTTGTAATCTCAAACATAAAATTAGAAGCATCGCCATTACCAACCCAAAAAGTATAACTTGGTTGGGCAATAACTTCCATACCTCCGGTTGTATCTACCAGTTGAAAACTTTGGGCTTTAACTGTAAAAAGGCTTACTGATAAAATAAATAATGCAAATAGATGTTTTTTCATACACATTATATTAAGCGTTAGTTTGGCGTAAATATAATGTATTTGCTGTTAAATAACCAGTATTTTAACATTTTAGTACAAAATAGTAATAAATAAATTTGCATAAATGGGTAGTTGCACTACATTTGCAAGATAACCACAATAAAAAAACTTATGAAAAAAACTACTTTATCATTAGCCGTTGGGATATGTTTAAGCATAACCGGATTGGCTCAAACGCATCGTACTATTCTTTACGAAGAATTTAGTGGAGAAAATTGCGCACCTTGTGCTTCAACAAATCCATACGTTGTTCAAACAGTACACTCATCAGGAAACGTTCCTAATAAAATAGTAAAAGTTACCTTTCAGGTTCCAATTCCAAGTGCACCGGGTGCAAACTCGTTGTATGGTAAAAATATGGCAGAACCAAACCAACGTGTAAAATTTTATGGTGTGCCTTTTGCACCATACGCTCGCTTTAATGGCGGAGAGTTGCCAAATAAAAACACACCACCAGATTCTTCTTTAGATGGGCACGCAGGTTGGATTACACAACAATACATTAATGATAGCAGCATTACAAATGCTCCTTTTGCACTAACGATGAATCATAGCATTAATGCTACAGCAGATTCTATTACATTAAATGTTGCCATAACTGCTGCGCAAGCTTTTTCAGTAGCTACAGCCGGAAACCTAAAATTATTTATTGCTTTAGAAGAATCTGAAATACATGTAGCGGCCCCTACCGGTACAAATGGAGAAAAAGATTTTTATGATGTAATGCGTAAAATGATACCTGATACCGGCGGAACTGTTTTAAATAATAGTTTTACAAATGGTGCAAGTCAAAACTTTACATTTAAAATTAAACTTCCGGCTTACTTATATGACAAAAGCCAAATTGCTTTTGTAGGATGGATACAAGATGTTACACCGGTTGTTGTTCGTCAATGTGATTACGGTGCAGGCGCTCAAAATGTAAACTTTATGCGTGTACATCAAGCAGGTTATAGCGCTCCGGTGCCTTTAACGTTAGATGCAGCTACAAGTTTAGTAAGTAACTCATTAATACAGTGTTCAACAACTATTACGCCGGTTGCTGTTATTAAAAATGCAGGAGCAACTACATTAACTTCTTGCACTATTAATTATAAACTTGATGCAGGTACTGCACAAACACAACCTTGGACTGGTAGTTTAGCTGCCGGACAAACAGCTACCGTTTCATTACCGGCTATTACTACTACCGCAGGTACACACACCGTTACTGTTTCAACATCTTTACCTAATGGCGTTGCCGATTTAAACACAGGTAATGATAGCAAAAATACAACGGTAATTATTGAACCGGCAACTGCAACTGCAGCACCTATTACACAAGGGTTTGTATCAACAACATTCCCTCCAACTGGTTGGGCATTAAACAATGCAGATCACGGAGCTTATTCTTGGAAAAGAAGCACTGCTTATGGTGGATATCAAACAACTACAAACTCGGCACAATACCAATCATACTCTAACGCAAGCGATGGAGATATTGATGAACTTTATGCTCAAACAGTTGATTTAACTACAGTTACATCTCCTCAATTAAAATACGATTATGCTTATAACTATTATGATGATGGTGCAGGTGGAGTATATTACGATTCTTTAGCTATCTTATTATCTACTGATTGTGGTTTAACTTGGAATACCTTAGTTTTAGAGGGTGGCCCTGGTTTAGCAACGGCAGCAACTTTAGGAGGTACAGCACAATTTAAACCTGCTGCTGCTGATTGGAAAAGTAATACAGTTAGTTTAGCTGCATACGCAACAAACAATAACGTATTAGTTAAATTTAACGCCATTAACCACTATGGTAATGATATGTTTGTAGATAACATTAACATTGCTGCAGTTACAGGTATTGTAAAAAATAACGGTGTTATAAACAACGTTAAAGTTTACCCTAACCCGGCAAGCAGCCAATTTAATATTAATGTAAACTTAGCTACTGCTCAAAAAACAACTGTTACACTTTATAACGTAATGGGTCAAGTTGTACTTACTAAAAACTACGACTTTTCTTCTGGAGAAAATTTAGTAAACATTCCTGCAGACCAATTGGCTAACGGTATTTATACTGTATTAATTTCTTCTGGTAACGGTTCTTACCAAACCAAAATAAGTGTTATAAAATAAATTAACGAAATGTAAAAAATCCCTCCGAAAAAAAACGGGGGGATTTTTTTAACCGGTTGGCACTAAATTTGTTATCATTAATTGTATGAAAAGAATATTTGTAGCAATAACCATTGTGGTATTTTGTTGTATGGCATTTACGTCATTAGACGGCGGTAAAATACCTGTAGTAACCATTAAAAATTTAGACGGCTCTAAGGTAAGCACCTCTACGTTTACCAATAATGGAAAACCTATTATTATTAGCTTTTGGGCAACCTGGTGCAAACCCTGCAAAAAAGAGTTAGATAATATTTTAGATGATTATGCCGATTGGCAAAAAGAAACCGGTGTAAAGATTATTGCCGTATCTATTGATGATGCCCGCACCATGCCTAAAGTGGTTACGGATGTAAAATCTAAAGGTTGGCCTTACGAAGTTTATATTGATGATAACCAAGATTTTAAACGTGCCATGAATGTAAATGTGGTGCCTCATGTTTTTATCGTAGATGGAAACGGAGAAATTGTTTGGTCTCATAACTCGTATGCTGAAGGTGATGAAATACATCTTTACGAAAACATTAAACACCTTATTAAAGGTGAGAAATTAGAACACTAAAAAACAAAAACTTTACAGTGAAAAAAATTTTATGCTGCATAGGAGTATTATTTTATAGTTCATCTGTGTTCTCGCAAGTTAAAGATCAGGTTAAGGATATAGTAGAATCTATACACGGTAACTTTCAGATAGATGCACAATATTATAATAAAGATACAGCTATTGGCGCGCCTGTTGTTCCTCAAAAAGTATTATCAAATGGCTTTGGAAACGTAAATTATATTCGTGGAGGTTTCTCTGCCGGCATACGTTATGAAAGCTATAACCCGGTTATGCAGGGTTTTGACCCGCGTTATCAAGGGGCTGGAGTACCTTATCGTTATGCGCGCTACAAAAGAGGTAATTTAGATATTACTGCCGGAAATTTTTACGAGCAGTTTGGTAGCGGAATGATACTACGTGTTTATGAAGAACGCGGACTTCTTTATGATAATACCATTGATGGCTTCAGGGCTATTTACAGTCCGTACAAAGGTATAACGCTTAAAGGTTTAATTGGGCATCAACGTACGTTTTTTACTACTGCCCCTGGTGTTGTACGTGCTGCCGATATTGATATCAACATAAACGAATTATTTGATTCGTTGCTTGCAAATAAAAAAACTAAAGTAACCATTGGCGGAAGTTTTGTAAGTAAGTATCAGTCTAATCAAAGTCCAACTTTAAACCAACCCGAAAATGTGGGCTGTGGCGGTGGCAGAATAACTGTTAACCGTGGCGGATTTAATATTTATGGAGAATACGCCTACAAAATTAACGACCCATCTTACATAAATAAATACAGTTTTAAAAACGGACAAGGGGCTTATCTATCTACATCATATGCTGCAAATGGCTTCTCTATTATGTTTGCCGGTAAGTATGTAGATAATATGAGTTTTAGAAGTGATAGAGATCAAACTCTAAACGCAGCTATGATAAATTATATGCCGGCTCTTACTAAATACCACACCTATTTAATGGCTGCTTATTATCCTTATGCTACGCAACCAAATGGCGAGATGGCAGGGCAGGGCGAGATACAATATAAATTTAAAAAAGGCTCGCCGCTTGGTGGAAAATACGGCATGGAAGTGGCTGGTAACGCATCTATGGCTTATGGTATAGACAGTGTTAACATAGCAGCTAAAAATGATAGCAGACAATATCATTATGTGGTAAGATCATTCACCCCCGGACAAAAATATTTCCATGATTTTAATATCGAGATAAATAAAAAATTCTCTAAAAAAGTAAAAGGTACGTTCTTGTATAGCAATCAATATTACAATAAAAGTATTGTGCAGTTTAATACACCAGTGCAAGAGTTTCCTAATATAAAAGCAAATATTATTGTGGTTGATGTTACTTATAAATACAAACCAACATCTTCTATTCGTTTTGAAGGAGAATCTATGCAAACCCAGCAAGATAAAGGCAATTGGGGAGTTTTATTAGTAGAGTGGACGCCAAGTTCTAACTTTTTTGCAGCCGTTTTAGATCAATATAACTATGGCAATGCAGATCCAAACAAGCGTTTACATTACTTTTTGGCTTCGGTTGGTTTTATTAGAGATGCAATGCGCATTACCCTATCGTATGGTAAACAACGTGCGGGTATATTTTGTGTAGGTGGTGTTTGTCGTACTATACCTGCATCAGATGGTTTATCGTTAACGGTATCAACTAGTTTTTAATTAAAAATATTTTGTAATTTTAGTATGATGAATCGATTAATAAAAATAAGTACAATTCTTTTAATAGTTATTTGCTTTTCAGCTTGTGATTATGTGAGTTCTCCTTATAAACAACAACCAGCTCCACCAGTTGTTGTAAATAATGCAAATGCGGTAAAAGCAGCTGATAGTACAAGTTTAAAAAATGTTTTGGTAGAAGATTATACAGGTATTACTTGTGGCAATTGCCCCGGTGCCGCAGATATTTTAGATACCATGATAAAAAAATACGGAAGTCGTATAGTGCCTATGGCAGTTAATGCAGGCAGTTTTGCAACACCACCACTTGCCCCATCGTATTATAATATTGATTTTACAAGCACCACCGGAGATGATTACAATACATTTTTTGGCATTAGCTCTAATCCTAACGGAATGGTTAATAGAAAAGGATACGCGCAAGGTACCTGTGTGCAAACAGATGGATCTTGGGATGGTTTAGCTTATAATTCTATTCATAACGATACTTCGTTTGTTAAACTTAAACTTAGCACCCAATTTGATACCATTACCAGAAATATAAGCGTAACAGCTACTTCTACCTTTTTAAGTGCAATATCGGGTAATTATAACCTAGTAGTATTACTTACCCAGGATAGTATTATTGCACCGCAATTAAAATATGGCGCACCGGGAAATAAAATTACAAACTATGCACACCGATATGCTTTAAGAGATGCTATTAACAGCACATGGGGAGATACTTTAGTGGCTAACGGTGCTACTTTAAATCAAACCATTACAAAAACATATACCTACACTATAAAATCAACTTATGGAAATGCTACCAGCAGTAGCGCCCCTTTAGCTTGTAACGTTAAGCAATGCTATATTGTAGCGTATATCTATAATAGAACCAGTGGTAGCTCTAAGCAGTATGAAGTATTGCAATCGCTGCAAGTAAAAATTTACAAATAAACTTTAATCGTTTTCAATTTCTAAGTGCATTTTGTGTAAAAAACGATGCACGATGGGTACAAATAAAAATGCCATACTGCTTATAAACGCCACACCGCTATATATAGCATAAAACGAAGCAAAAATTTTAGCGCCATCCGTATCTGCATGATCTACCGGCCCCATGCCGCTTAATATCATAGAAGCGTTAATAAGTGAATCTGCAAAGCCCAAATGCATGTAATAATGATAGCCCCACATACCAATACCTAAAGAAACCGTAATTAATACCAGTACAATTAGTAGGTTGATAAACAGCTTATTTAAAAAATGTTTTTTAGGTGGTAGGTTTTTGTATCTCGATTTTTGCATTTTACAAAAGTAAAAAAGGATTTATATTTCGGCTAAATAATTACGGCAAACAATTACGCAGAAAGGTTATCATATATTTTTTTATACGAATCAACACCTTTTTGCAGAGAAAAATTAGCTAAAGCAATGTCTCTGTAAAACTGTTTAGAAGTGCTGAGGTTGTTGATTTTTTCAATGCCACTTTGGTATTCTTCAATATTAAATGAAGAAATTAAAACCCCACAATGGGTATTTACAATTAATTCATCCACATCGCCAACGCCTGTATTTGTAATTAGCGGAATGCCACATGCAAGTAGTTCTGCCAGCTTTGTAGGCGACGAACCTTTTTTAGAATACAATGGCTTAATAAAAAACAAACCAATATCTAAACAGGCTATATAAGCAGGTACTTCATTTCTTTTAGCTGGTTTTATAAGTATAGAAGAAGAAGGAATATTTTTTGCTTCAGCAGCTTTTAAAATTTCTTTTTCATCATCATTTGTAATAAAAAATAAAATACTGTTTAGTTTCTTCTTTTGTAATTCAATAAAAAAGTCAAGCATTTCATCTAACATATACCAAGTGCCCAGCGAGCCTAAATACCCAACTACAAAAGAGTTTTCAGTGAGGTTGAGGTTTTTCTTAGTTAGTGCTTTTTCTTCATTACTACTTATTGTAAAATGATTTATATCTGCACAACAAGGAATAACTTCTATCTCTGGAATAGATTTTAGTTTCCATGATTTAATTTCATTTTTTGCGTTATTGGTCAGCGTAACTACATAATCAGCATTTTCAATTAGTTCAATTTCTTTACGCTTAAAATAGTTGTATAAAAAATGATGTAAGGGGTTTTTTAAACTCCATATATTGCCGTCTATTCGCTCGTCAGCCCAAAAGCCACGCATATCAAATATATATTTGTTGTTAAGTGCCTTTTTTAATTGCAAGCCAATAAGTGCCGGTAAATAACTCCTGCAATGCAAAATAATGTTTTTGTTTTGTTTAACTTGTTTTGCGACTAATTTTTTAAGGTTTATAAAGTTTTGTATTTGAGATACTAAAGGGATTTTATTTTGATAAAAGCAATAATGCCAATCTATACGATGTTCCGTCATTATTGATTCAACAACCTCTTTGTTTTTTGCAAAATTGACTTTCTTTTCGCAGCTAGCAATGCTTACTTTGTACCCTTTAGATGAAAGTTGTGTTAGGTATGGCAATACTTGAGATTGACCAAGTTGGTCAGTCATTCCATCAATAGAAATAAATAATATATGTTTAACCATTAAATGCAAATGTAAATGTTTATTTTTATAGCGCTATGAAAGAAGATTTATCTGTTTTTGATTTATTAATTACCCCCATTTACATATTTATAGCATTTCTTGTTGCTAACTTCATACAAAAAAAACACATATATAGTAATCCTGAATATAAATATTTTACATACGGGTTATTAGCAAAAATAATTGGTGCTATAGGACTTGGTCTAGTATATTTTTTTTATTATGATGGAGGGGATACTACAAATTATTTTGAATCAGCTAGAGCATATGTAAATTTATTTTTTAAGAATAAAGAAGATTTTTTTCAAGGCTGGTTAGGTAATGCAAAGGGGGTTGATAATTATTTCTTTGATGATGTTACAGGTTATTCGGTTTACCACCATAGAGATGCTAACTCATTTTTTGTAGTAAGACTTTTAATACCGATAGTTGCTTTAAGTTTCAAATCTTATTTCGCATCTGCGGTAATAACAGCCAGTATTACTTATTCGGGTTTATGGAAATTGTATAAAACTTTTTTAATTGAATTTCCAATGCTTAAAAGAGAATTTGCGATAGCAATATTATTTATACCTTCTTGTATTTTTTGGGGTTCTGGATTAATGAAAGACTCCTTCACATTATCAGCTGTGGGTTGGTTTACCTATGCTTTTTATCATTTTTTTATTAAAAAAGAATGGAAAACTATTTATGGGGTTGAGATTTTTATTTCAGCTTTCATAATCCTTTCAATTAAACCGTATATATTTTTTGCCCTACTTCCTGGTGCTATTCTTTGGCTAAGTAATCAGCAAATAGCTAAAATTAGTAATTCTGTTTTGCGTTTTTTAGCCACTCCTTTTTTATTATTAATTGGGGGAGGGGTAGCTTTTTATGCACTTACTCAAATGAGTGATTCATTAGGTTTATATAAAGTAGATAAAGTATTAGATCAGGCGGTTATTGTGCAACAGGATATGAAAGCTGAATATTACCACGGGAAAAGTTTTGATATTGGGAATTTTGATGCAAGTACAGTTGGCGTTATATCAAAGGCACCTATTGCCATATTTTCAGGTATTTTCAGGCCGGGTTTATGGGATGTTCGTAACGTAGTAATGCTGGTTTCTTCTTTAGAAAACACCTATTTGTTAATTCTTACTGTTTTTCTTTTAATTAGATTAAAAGTATATGGTTTTTTTATCTTAATAAGAAAAAATCCACTACTCTTATTTTCTATGTTGTTTTCTTTATTTTTTGCTTTTTCGGTAGGATTAACTGTGGCTAATTTTGGCTCTTTGGTAAGATTACGCATACCCGAACTACCTTTTTTTGTGGCCGGATTATTTATTATGCGACATCTTTATGAAAAACAAAGCGGAACTAAAGTACGTTTTTAAT
>CAIXZI010000179.1 GCA_903923915.1 uncultured Bacteroidota bacterium | reverse complement strand
GATTTTTTGCTGCTATATCTATAAATGCTAATGCACAAACTACCAAAAGCGAAATAAAAAAAGACAAGGCTTTGGTGAAAGAAGAAAAAGCGCAAATTAAAGCAGATAAAGCAAAAGTAGAAGCAGATGAGGCAAAAATTAAAGCCGATAAAGTTGCCGGAAACAAACAGGCAAAAAAACAAGATAAAGCTATTTTAAAAGAAGATAAGGCAAAACTGGAAGCAGATAAAGCTCAGAAAAACGCGGATGCTGAAAGATTAAAACAAGAAAAAAAATAAGCAGGCCTATAAGCCGGGTTTTGTTCCGCTTGCGCGGCTTCTATCATTTATCTGGTCGGTCTACCCATTGCGGCGTTTACCTAAGTAAACATAAACGAGCTGCTTATATAACCGCAACTTATTTGACTTTTCAACCCCTAAGGTTTTCCTCACACGGTATTACTACTATGTGCGTGAGCTCTTACCTCGCGTTTTCACCCTTACCACACCTAAATGTGGCGGTATATTTTCTGCGGCACTTTCTGTTATGCTAAGTTGCCTTTTGCATACCCTCTTTTTCAAAAGGTTGGGTGCTCTGTGTTGTCCGGACTTTCCTCTGCAAGTAAACTTACAGCGATAGAACGGCCTGCTTAGTGCAAAGGTAGGTAATTTTAGTAAAATAGGATTGCCAAGTATGATACTTTGATTAATCTAAAGTTACTATATTTGAATACAATCATAAATACATGAAGGAAAAGGAACTTATAGAAACTATTTCGAAATATTTCGAAGAGAAAATCTTTAAACAACATATAAAATCTACTTTAAGCAATCATTCTAAATTAGAATCGTATAATATCAATCCAATAGTTGTAAAATATTTATCAAAGGTTTTAGTTGATGAGTATAGTCCTAAAGGAATTGCAAAAGCACTTTATTATCCAAGAGTTTTAGGGACATCAATTAACACTTCGTTTGGCACTAGGATTCAAAAAATGTTTATTGAATTAAATATGGCAAAGGGTTCGATGATTTCTGGAATGGATATCGAATTTATTGATCAAATAGACAAAAGAGAGAAATGGTGTCAGCTTAAATCGGGTCCAAATACAATTAATTCAGAGGATGTGAAACCATTAATGAAAAAATTCTCAGACACTATAAACTTAGCAAGAACAAATACTGCTTTACGAGGAATAAATAATACGGATTTTATTGTTGGTGTTATTTATGGAGAAAAATCTGAATTAAGTATGCACTACAAGGAAATAGACAAAAAGCATCCCGTTATTATTGGTAAGGATTTTTGGCACAGATTAACAGGTTATCCAAATTTCTATCCAAAACTAGTAAAGGCTTTACACGAAACAATTAATAATCTTGATACTAAAGACTTTTTTAAAAAGGGATGCGATGAACTAACTAAGGAAATTAATAAATCCAAATTATTTGGTTTTTAGTTCAGAATAATATTTATTCAAAAATTTCACAATAGAGTATCCAAGTTCCTTGGCTAGGTTAACCGGAACAGCATTTCCAATCTGTTTATATTGTTGTGCAACAGAGCCTTCAAATTTCCAGCTATCAGGAAATGTTTGTATTCTGGCATATTCCCTAACTGTAAATGGACGTGTTTCGTCAGGATGACACCTTTCGGTTTGCTTTTGTGCAGGACTGCAAGTCAAAGTAAGACACGCTTCATCCCAACCAATGCGCCTAGCAATACCTGTCTTACCACCACCTAAGTAAAAACTTTGTCCCATAAATTTCTTTTGAATTTGCAAAGGCAAATCACGCCAATAACCTTTTGGTGGAACAAGATCTAATACCTCTATTTTGCTTTTAGGGTATTTAACTCCCTCTGATTTTGGAACATTGCTATTGTATAACTCTCCTTTTTTTAATGCATCAACTAAATGATATTTTTTCTTGTATGGCATAGGATATTCATATTGAATATGAATGTCTTTTCTTATGCCAACTAAAATTAGACGCTCTCTTTTTTGTGGTACTTTATAATTAATTGCTTTTAAAACCTGAACTGGCACTACGTTATAGCCAATCTCATTTAAAATAGAAATCATACCCTCTAAAGTCTTCCCATTATCATGACTCAACAGCCCACGTACATTTTCGCCGATGCAAATAGGCGGCTTAACCTCTTTAACAACTCTTGCAAACTCATAAAATAAAGTTCCTCTTGCATCTGCTAATCCAAGTTTCTTTCCTGCATAACTAAAAGCTTGACAAGGAAAGCCACCAGTAACTACATCTATTTTCTTATAATATTTTTTAAAACTATACGATTTAATATCTCCTTCCAACACCTCCCAATGTGGGCGGTTTTTCCGCAATGTTTCACAAGCCCATTTATCAAGCTCATTTAAAACAGCACATTTCAATCCCGCTGCCTCTAATCCAATTGCTAAGCCACCAGCACCTGCAAATAATTCTAAGACAGAATATTCATGTGTAGGCTTAACATAATTAGAAGTTTCTTTTTGTTTAACCTCTTTAG
>CAIXZI010000178.1 GCA_903923915.1 uncultured Bacteroidota bacterium | reverse complement strand
CTTACGGCAGCTCTTTTACATATACTGAAAAGTGGTCCCGCCAAGAATCGAACTTGGATCTAAAGTTTAGGAAACTTCTATTCTATCCATTGAACTACGAGACCGTGTAAAACATTGATAATCAATCAATTATCTTTTTTGCTTTCTCCCCCAAATCGTAATTTCGTCTAAAATATCCCCCAAATGTTCCCCAAATTAATGTAGTTTTGCAATACATAAAATCGCTAAAAATTATGAACAGTCAAAACTATATAGTTTGTTACAAGAACAAAGCAACCGATACTGATTGTTATTTGTTTTTACAGAGCAAAGGTAGGCAAAACAGAAAGAAAAAAGCACTGGGTATTAAGGTAAATATTATCCAGTTTAAAAACAATTGGAATGAGGTAGACCAACGGTTTATGTCTGGTATGGGACCAACCTATAAAAATTTAAATGCACAAATCAAAAAAGCATTTAAAGAAGTAGAAGAAACACAAGGTGTAATTGTTACACAAACTTCAAAAGATAATAATTCGTTTTTGAAATTTTGGGAAAGACAATTAGAGTTAACCACTAACCAAGGCTCCATTCTAAAGCAGAAACTAAGTAGTAATTTAGATATTTAGTTGTAAACACTATCGATTAAAACTTTACTTTTATAATTCAATTTAGTTTGACGAATTAAAATATAATGTCATGGGTAGGTTAGTAATAGTTGTCTTTATGATGATAATCAGCGGAATAATCTTTTTACTTAAAAAAGGGGCAAGCGTAGTAACAGGTAAGGAAGTGACATTTAAAGATGAAAGTGAAAAGGTTATGAATTCTACTGCAAAAGGCATAAACTGGATGAACGACCAATGGGAAAAGGCTAAACTAAATGCAGGAATGAAAAGTGATGTTTTTACCACAATGTCTGCTTTTGAAATAATAACAAAGGTTAAATCGGATCCTATTCAATTTGATTCTAAAAAAGCTCAATCAATATATATAGACCAAGCAGGTGTAAAAATGAGAAACAGACAATTTGATGACGCAAGAAAACTAGCTGAGCAATTACCAAACAGTGATGTCAAAGATTTTATGCTTGAAGAAATAGAACAGAAGAGAAGTAACTGACATGGATAATTGGATAATAAAATACATAGGTGGAGGCATATTGGCCATCACTGCATATATAATTATATCAAATGCGCTTTGGCTGATTTTTGGTTCAAAGCTACTACAATCACTCCCAGGCGTAAATATTAAAGGGATTACAGGGACTTTGAGAATTGCAATAATGCTGGTGATGACAATATTCGGATTTACATTGTGGGTATTAAAATATCCTTTTTATTTATTTGGAATAATTAAAAACAATAATTTACACCAGAAAATTGGTAATTGTATTCAATTTGCGGCAAGGACATTTAAAAAATTATAGTTAGACCAAGCTTCAGTCTGTAATCTAATAGTATTCAAGAAATAATCTATTCTCAATTTGATTGATTACTTTTTCACAGTCTGACTTGGTTACTAGAACCTCTTTATAATCAACAGCCCCTCATCTGATAATTCTATTTCTGCAAATAGCCTATCCTTCGCCTTTTTTATAACAGAACTATCAGTACTTGAGTTGTCAGGAAAACCGAAAAAGGGCTGAGAATACACAAATCTAAGCGTAAATTGCAAAAACTGAATTATTTGAACTAAAATTCCAATAAAATGTCATCAAATCAATTTGAAAGTGATCAAACAAAGGAGTTTGCAAAGGATTTGGAAAAATTCTGTATAGATAACAACGTTCCGAATATACCGTTGAAAGCAAAATCTGAGGCCTTACTTTTTCTCAATCATAAGTTTACTCAATTAGATTTAAATTGTAGCTGGCAGACTGAGATAGCATTCCTCAAAGATTTTTGGGCAAAAAATGCTTCTAATTCAGATAAAACGACATTAAATGACTACCAGACTAATTTTCTAAAAAACATAAAACAAAGTTTAATCGAGGAAAATAAAGATTTTACATTCTTCAAAGACAAAACAGATGATGAAAAAATAATCTCATTTGATGTGCTAGGGCTTATTCAGAACGATGATAAAAAACATAGAGACCTCGTGATAAAGCTCTATTATTATTTCCTTTCAAAATATATTGATACTATACCAAATGAAAGGAAAGGGCTAGACAAGGTATTGTTTGACGGCAATTACGATTCATCTAATTGCATAATTAAGATTGAAACAAAGTATTTAGCAAGCCAATATGACTCCATACAAACCACAAATGACAATAATGAAGTACTAATTTACCTTATCACAGAGGTAAACTCACTAAAAACTGATTTTAAAGATGCAAATGATGTAAAAAAAATAATTGAGAAAGCTCAAACGCTGGTTCAACAACATGGTTACAACTCGGCAGATAATCAGCAATCTATTCTTGCTTTCAGTATTTATTTCGCTAAATACTTAAACTTTCTTTGTGAGGTAATGCCAAACCATGCGAAAATGATGTGTGAAGGAGCAACACAAAAGGTTGACTTCAAGTTATTAAAAGGTTCTTTCGACATGATGATGAATAGATTTTCTCAGTTTATCGATCAATATTCGTTAAGCATCCGTGATTGCATATTTAAATTGAACGTACTAACTCAAAACCAAAATATTTTCAAAATTGATGAAACTAACTTGAATGCAAAAGTTAATGAGAGTAAGTCGTTTATTGAAAACTATAAGATAAACTCTCCATTACACACACCAAAATCTGAAGGATGTTATATTGCTACAATGGTCTATGGAGATTACAATCATCCGCAAGTTGTTTTACTTCGAAATTTTAGAGACACTTTTCTAAGCAAAAACTTAATAGGGAAAGGCTTTATTCTGGTTTATTATCGACTTTCACCCATAATAGTTTCACACTTTAAAAACAGGCCACTATTTGTCAATTTATCAAGAGTAATTCTTGAATCTTTTATTAAAAATGTATTGAAAAGAAAACTTTAAGTAGAAATAAAATATTGAGCTTCATTGCTTGCATATTTTCACTATTGGCAACTTTGTACAGTTTAGTTTACAGTCTCTGAAGGGTTTATTACTATGTCAAAACAGGTGAAAAATTATTGCTTGGGGAGGTTTTGTGCTTATTATTAAAACAGTATTAAAAATGAATATAGATAGTTCGCAAAACAAAATAATAGTCATATCTAAGGAATATGATTCTACCAAATATAATGCTTTAAATATCCTTGTTTGTGATGAACATACGCAAAACTTAAAAGCGTTTGTATTAAATAAAATAGAAGAATTACTACGAGATTCTTCTGATCCCAAAGAATATAATAGATTATTAGAAAACATCTTCACTTCTGATTTTATAGCAAAAGAAAATGATGAAAATTTAAAAAAACACATAAAAATTTTTCTGTCAATTTTATCAATAAAACATTTAGATAATTTAGCCATTAAAATGTCAGACATCAAGTTTGCTCAATTTTTAAATTTTAGAAATACTTGGAATTCGACAACGCATTCAACTAAAGATCTGGTAGCGATTTATAATACCATGTATAAAGATATTCCGTCTTTCGCAGATTATATAAAAAAGTGCCTCCATACAATTAATGAAAACAATAAACCTAATAATCTATTTTATTTAAATGATTCGCTCCTGCAAAAAAAGGTTCAAGAAAGCTGTGATAGAATATCCAAGTTTCATAAAACAAAATCAGGTGACTCAGGGTGTTATATCGCTACAATGGTCTATGGAGATTACAACCACCCACAAGTATTGATACTTAGAAATTTTAGAGATGAAAATTTATCTAAAACTGTATTAGGCAAATTGTTTATTAATTTATATTATAAATATTCGCCTATTCTCGTCAGGAAATTACACAATAAAAAGACAGCAAATTTTATAATTCGCAAATTTTTAAATCAATTCATTTATCTCATAAAATAATCACGTTCCTGCTGCCAAATAATTTAATGGGGAGATAGTTCACGGCTTATATAG
>CAIXZI010000177.1 GCA_903923915.1 uncultured Bacteroidota bacterium | reverse complement strand
CAATAAATGCAAATATTTGCAAGTGGCTTAAATAAAAAATTACTTTTGTGTCCTAAAAATTTATAGATATGTCAGAATTTCCTCCTTGTCCAAAATGCAAATGCGAATACACCTATTCTAACGGAATATTAATGGTATGCCCGGAGTGTTTCCACGAATGGAACCCCGAAGAAGAAGTAGCCGAAACGAATAATGAGGCAAGTAACGTAATTAAAGATGCCAACGGCAATGTGTTACAAGATGGCGATAGTGTAACAGTGATAAAAGATTTACCGGTAAAAGGTTCTTCTAAACCCGTAAAAGCCGGAACCAAGGTTAAGAACATTAAACTTACCGATGGCGACCATAACATTGATTGCAAGATTGATGGCTTTGGCTCTATGGCACTAAAATCTGAGTACGTAAGAAAAGCTTAGTAAATACCCTTAGTTACTTAATCGTAGGGCTTTTGGGGTTTACTAAAAGTTAATAATGAAAGTGTTTAAAATAAAAAAGGGGCTTGCATTGTGCAAACCCTTTTTTAAACAACAAACCACTACTTCTTTATATACCCATTGCACCGCCTGAAAAATCGAGAAAATCATCAGGGTGTTTTTTGCCATTTGCAAGCCTATATGTGTTATAGTTTTGCATTGCTTGGTTGTTTTGGTTTTCTGTGTTTTGTTCCCTTTTTGTGTTTGTTCTTTTGGGCACCAGGTTATATCTTTCTTTAATTAGCAGTGTAATTAAACCAATGGCTACAAAAGCGGGGATTATAAATGATGTTACAGTCAGCGGATTCATAACGTTAATTTAATTTTAGTTGAACATTTTTTTACTAAATCTGCTTAAGAAACTTTAATTTCTTTAGCAGGTTTTTTACTTTCTTCTTTTTTAGGTAAAGCTATTTTTAAAATACCGTTTTCGTATTTAGCGTCAATAGCTTCCTGATTGATTTCTTCAGGCAACGAAAAACTTCTTTGAAAAGAACCGAAGTTAAATTCTTTACGGGTAAAGTTTTTTTCTTTCGCTTCTGTTTGTGTATGATGTTTGCCAGAAACACTAAGTATGCCATCGTTCAATTCGATTTTGAAATCGTTCTTATCAAAGCCCGGTGCAGAAAGCTCTACGTGGTATTGCGTTTCATCTTCGGAAAGATTTACGGCAGGCACAAATTGTGCTCGTTCTGCGGTTAAGAAATCATCTGCCCAAAGATTTGTAAACAACCCTGAAAGGGGTGTGTTATAAATTGCGTTGCGGTTTACCTGACCATTTTCTAAAGGTCTTTTCCATTTTACAAGTGTCATTTTTTGGTTCCTCCTATTTTTTTATTGTTAGTTAAACATTTAGTTGCTTAAAGAAGCGATTATCAAAGTATATTCCATTGCAAAAAACTGACAAAAAAAATGTCAGAAAATCAGTTTTTAAGAAATTTTAACTGAAAAAAATTCAGAAAAGAAATGCAAGAAAAGAAATTTTGACGGAAGGAAGTAGAGACTTGTTTATATCTTAATTCCAATAACAAGTATATCATCAATCTGCGAGCCGGCGCCTTTCCAATCTTCGAAGGCACCGTTAAGTTTATCACCTTGCGTTTTCATATCGTTATCACAAATTTCGGTTAACAAAGCTTTTAAACGTTTGCTGGTAAATTTCTTTTTATCGCCGTCTCTAAACTGATCGGCGTAGCCATCAGAAAAGATATAGAACATATCATCTTTTTGTAAATCCATTACGGTATCCGAGTAGGTTAGGTTCATTAAACCATAATGCCCGCCAATTGGATAGCCTTGCCCTTTGGTATCAACCAACACTTTATCGCGTATAAAATATAAAGGCCTTGCAGCACCTGCAAAAGTTAATTTGGATTTCTTTTTATCGATACAGCAAATAGACATATCCATACCATCGCGCGTAGAGCTATCGCTATCACTTTGATTTAGTGTTTCTATAATGCTGTTGTTAAGCTCTTGCAATATTTCTGAAGGAACATACACTTTTTTACCGTTTACAATTTCCTTAATAAGGGTAGAAGCAATTAACGACATAAATGCACCGGGTACGCCATGTCCTGTACAATCTATAGCTGCAACTAAATAAAAATCTTCGGTTTCGGTAAACCAATAAAAATCGCCACTAACAATATCTTTAGGTTTGTATAAGATAAAAGCTTCGGGAAATACTTTTAAGATAGATTCTTTAGAGGGTAAAATAGCCTCTTGAATACGTTTGGCGTAGTTGATACTATCTGTAATGTCTTTATTTTTTTCTTCCAGTTCTGATTTAATATGTTCTACTACTTCTTTTTCTTTTTTTAATTCGAAGGTTTTTTCATCCACCATTTTTTCTAATAACTGACGGGCTTCTATAAGTTTACGCGTGCGCCAAACAATTATAATATACACCAGTGCCACTAAACCAATGGTGGCTAAAATGTAGAACCATGCTTTTTTCCAAATAGGCAAGTCTATTTCAAAGGTAATTTCAACGGGGGTAGTATTCCATATCCCATCATTATTACAAGCAAGCAACTGAAATGTATAAGCACCTTCTGCAATTTTAGGGAACTCTACATATCTGTTATAGGTATATCGCCAAATGGTATCTAAACCCAACATGCGGTATTTGTAATTTACTTTGGTTGGATCAACCAACGATACACCAATAAAATCAATACGTGCAGAGTAATGTTTGTATGGCAATGAAATGTTTTCGGCAGCGGCATAAAAATGGTCGTTAAGATTTACGCCTAAAATAGTGGTACGAGGTTCGTGGGTGTTTATTTTAT
>CAIXZI010000176.1 GCA_903923915.1 uncultured Bacteroidota bacterium | reverse complement strand
TTTATTGTAATCAATAAAACTTGAAACGTAAAGCCCGGCGGCAGTAACCTGCCGAAACGCCCTAATTATAAAGATAATTTTTAAATTATAAGTTTTGTTTAAGTATATTCGCAGCCCATTTTAACGTATGAAATACCCATGTTTCTAAAATAAAACAACTGGGTATAAAATTTGGCAATAAAAAACAATAAGAACCAACAAATGAAACAAGTTATTTTATTTTTTATTAGAAAAACGAAAGCCTTTTTTATGTGGCTGAGACTGGATGTTATTTTTCTTCCGTTTTTTAGTTTTTTATTGAATTTGGCCTACATGGCTAAGCTTTCTAAGTTTAGAGCTCAAAATAAAAATTTGCCATTTAATGATTTTTTAAATTTAAAATGGAGTTATCAATCGAGATTTGATTTGTACAAATATTTAATTGATAAAGAAGGTTGCAGCAACGCGGTTAATTTTTTTGAATTTGGCGTGGCTACCGGAACCAGTTTTAAATGGTGGTTGGAGCAAAATAAAAACGCTGATTCAAAATTTTATGGCTTTGATACGTTTACGGGATTGCCCGAGAACTGGAATTTATTTAGTCAGGGTGCGATGTCTAACGGAGGTAAAATACCTGACACCAATGATGCCAGAGCATCATATTATGCTGGGCTTTTTCAGGATACGTTGTTGCCTTTCTTAAAGAATTTTGATAATAAAAACACCAATGTAATTCACTTAGATGCTGATATTTACTCAGCTACGTTGTTTGTACTTACTATGTTTTATCCTTATTTAAAAAAGGGTGATATTATTATTTTTGATGAATTTAATATTCCAACACACGAATTTAGAGCGTTTACAGATTTTGTAAATTCGTTTTACGTTAAGTACGAAGTTATTGCTGCGGCAAATAATTATTATTTTTTAGCACTTAGAATACTGTAGGTTCTTTTAAAGATTGAGAGTTGAATATGAAATAAATGAAAGTGATTTTTTAGCTTATCAGCTATTTGCTGCCTCAAAATCTGAACGAATAAATAAGAAAAAAAATAATACTTGGTTTTTACTTACAGGTATTGCAATACTATTTACTATTAATTTCTATAATAAACACAATACTGTAATGACAGCGTATTGTGGAGTTGTAGCTATTTTGTGTGGATTGTTTTATCCAACGTATTTTATATGGAGATACAAAAGGCATTATAAATCATATGTTAATGAAGTTTATGCTAAAAGATTTGGGCAGAAAGAAATACTTGAATTTACGGATGATTATATTTTATCGATAAACAAAATAGGAGAAGAGAAAATTAATATTTCGGAAGTTGAGCAAATTGATGAAACAGATAAATATTTCTTCGTAAAAATTTCAAATGGAATGCATCTTCTTATCCCAAAGGATAAAATTGATAATTGTGATGAGTTAAAACAAGTATTTCAAAGGCTTGGACTGATTATTAAAGAAGATTTTAACCAAAAATGGAAGTAAACACAATATCCACATCTTACTAAATCGTATATTTGCATACTATTTATTGCTAAATGAGAGACGTAATTTGGACCATAATTGTTATTTGGGTTGTTTATAGAATTTACGAAGCTATAAAATCTTCACGTGTTTATATTTATAACAGAAACGAGCACACACACAATTACAATGCGCCTAAAGAGGGCGAAGTAAAAATTGATGCCAAATCTCAGGAGCATCACGCCGACAGAAAACCAAATTCTGATAAAGGTGGAGAATACGTGGATTTTGAGGAAATAAAGTAATTAGTCAATTTGTTTTATTTGACAATTAGTCAAGACAGTTTAAGTTTAAAGATATTGCCAAATCGTCTAATCGACTAATTTCCAAATTGTTTATATTCGCAAATAATTCTTAATTAAAATTAGATGAATATTAAAAAATTTCTTCCGCACCTAGTTGCTATTGGCGCATTTTTGGCTATTTCGTTGTTTTATTTTAGTCCGTTATTGGATGGGAAAAAACAAATTCAGCAAAGCGATATTATGCACTACAAGGGCACTTCGCAAGAAATTGTTGATTTTAGAAAAGACCACAACGGAGAAGAACCCTTATGGACCAACAGTATGTTTGGCGGTATGCCTGCCTATCAAATATCGGTACAGTATCACGCTAATTTAATGAAATATGTTGATAATGCATTGCAATTATGGCTGCCTCACCCAATAGGCATGGTGTTTTTATACTTCTTTGGGTTTTATATTCTAATGTTATGTTTGCGTATTAACCCTTGGATTGCAGCTGTTGGTGCATTTGCGTACGGATTTTCATCTTTCTTTTTTATTATTTTAGAAGTAGGGCACAATACACAAGCGCACGCCATTGCTTATGCAGCGCCTATGCTGGGAGGTATTATTTTAATTCTCCGAAAAAATTATATTTTGGGTGCGGCAGTAACTACACTATTTACTTCGTTAGAATTGTATTCTAATCACGTACAAATAACCTATTACTTTTTTATGATTGTTGCTGCTATTATGGTAGTAGAGTTTATTAGTGCAATTAAAGAAAAGCATTTCCCTGATTT
Organism: uncultured Bacteroidota bacterium; assembly: GCA_903923915.1. Classification (GTDB taxonomy): domain Bacteria; phylum Bacteroidota; class Bacteroidia; order B-17B0; family Aurantibacillaceae; genus PALSA-968. The sequence goes on along the minus strand of CAIXZI010000176.1, from coordinate 2,018 downwards.
TATTAAAAAATGTGCTATAGTAGCTGTGGCAATTGGTATCTCTGTGCTTCCAAACATATCTAACCTTTGGGCTACTTACGAATATGGTAAATACACCACCCGCGGCACATCAGACTTAACCATAAATGAAAAAGGACAAAGTAATCAGGGAAATAAAACAAGTGGCCTTGATAGAGATTACGCTACTATGTGGAGTTATGGCATTGGAGAAACTTTTACTTTGTTGATACCCAACTTTAAAGGTGGTGCTTCAGAATCTATAGCTGCGCATAATAAAAGTGCCTTAGAGTCCATTCAAGACCCTCAAATGCGCCAGTATGCAGGTAGTATGTACGCATATTATGGCGACCAATATTTTACTTCTGGCCCTGTTTATATAGGGGCTATTATGATTTTTTTAGCTGTATTAGGCTTGTTTCTAATTAAAGACAGGATAAAATGGGCTTTGCTGGCAATTACAATCATAAGTATTATGCTTGCCTGGGGGCATAACCTAATGTGGTTTACCGATATATTCTTCGATTACTTTCCTGGTTATAACAAGTTCCGTTCTATAACCATGATATTAGTTATTGCAGAATTAACCATTCCAATATTAGCCGTACTTGCCCTGCAAAAAATGTATGAATCAACAGCCACAACACAAGTAAGTATTGGTAAAAAAACAATGGCTACGAGCCGTGTATTGATTATTGCAGCAGCTATTACAGGAGGCTTTGCTTTGCTATGTTATTTAGCACCAGATATGTTTAATAAATTTCAAAAAGATGGTGAGTTAAAAGAATTAGTGTCTCAAGCAAAAAGACAAGACCCTAACGCACAGATAGCCCAAATAGAAAATGCCTATGCACCTATTTTAGAGCAAGCTGAAATTGCCCGTAAAGCCATTTTTAAAGCAGATGCTATGCGTACGTTTATTTTTATTTTGCTTGCTTTTGGTGCGCTGTGGTTATACTTATCAAAAAAATTAAATCAGCAATTATTAATTGCCGCTTTAGCTATTTTTGTATTGGCAGATATGTGGCCTGTGGCTGCTCGTTATCTTAATAGTTCTAACTATGTGCCAAAAGCACAAATGCAAAGCCCGTTTCCAAAAACAAAAGCAGATGAATTTATTTTAGAAGATAAAAGTCTTGATTACCGCGTACTTAAATTAGGTAATCCATTTAGCGATGCTTCAACTTCTTATTGGCACAAATCTATTGGCGGATACCATGGGGCTAAATTAAAACGCTACCATGAGTTAATGTCCTTTCAATTAGACCAAAATATGGCTATTCTAATGCAAAGCCTTCGTGGAGCAGGTGTTTCAGATTCTTCGCTTAGAGCTGCTTTTGCAAGAACACAGGTACTGAATATGCTAAATACCAAATATGTTATTTTTAATGATGATGCACCTCCATTAACTAATCCGCAGGCAAATGGCAACGCCTGGTTTGTAAAAAATATACTTCCTGTAAATTCTGCAAACGATGAAATTTTAAAACTTTCTGAAATTAACACCAAAGAAACCGCCATTATTAACGATAAATTTAATGATGTGCTAAAAGGCTTTAAACCTCAATACGATGCCGAAGCTAGTATAAAACTAAACTCCTATCAGGCAAATAAATTGGTGTACGAGACCAACGCAAAAACAGATCAGTTAGCTGTTTTCTCTGAGATATACTACCCTAAAGGATGGATTGCTACTGTTGATGGTAAAGAAATGCCTTATGTAAATGCAGATTATGTTTTACGTGCTATGGTTGTACCTGCAGGCAAACACACGGTTGAGTTTAATTTTAAACCTGCTGTTTATATAGTGGGAGAAAAAATATCATTAGCAGGTTCTATATTAGTATTGCTGCTTTCTTTTGGCGGAATGTTTTACGGATTTAAAAAGGAAGAGGCTACTGCTAAAGCATAAGTAATGCTTATTTAATGATAACTATTCTTTTATTTAGAGAGCCTTCGCTACTTGTAAGAGAAACGTTATAAACTCCTTCACTTAAAGAACTTGCATCAACAGTCATTAC
>CAIXZI010000175.1 GCA_903923915.1 uncultured Bacteroidota bacterium | reverse complement strand
AAATTCTTTCTGTATTTGCTCGGTAGTTTGCTTTAAAATAGCCGTATCGTTTAAATATGCTTGTATAGAAAATTCTTGCATTATTTTTGACCACTTAACAAAAGTCTCGTTACTATTTTATTTTCAACTACATGTTTTTGCACAATTTCTTCTACGTCGTTAAGTTGCACATTAACATAAAAAGTACCTTCTGGATAAATGGCAACCGTTGGCCCAAAATCGCAAATACCAAGGCAGCCGGCACGTTGGGCGCGTATAGGCATATCCAGTTTTTTATCTTTAATTGCTTTTTTAAAGGCTGCCGTTAAATCTAAACCAGACTGCTCTCCACAACTTCTTTTTTCGCCACTGGCACGCTGATTGGTGCAAACAAAAATATGTTTTTCAAAAACAGGTTTACTCATGATTTGCAGTTGCAAGGTGGGTTAGCTTGTATAATTGTATTTGGAAGCCATTTTTTTAGCAATTTCATAGTATCGTCGCCTATTAAAATGGCACGTACATCTAATACTTCCAATTGCTTTAAATTGCGTAAACTCTCCGGAAAATCCGCAAAATCATTACTCCACAAATCAAGGATTTTCAGCTTTTCTAAATTACCAATTTGTGGTGGCAGGTTATATAAATCGTTATTGTTTGCGTTTAAGAAATATAGGTTGGTGCATTTGCCAATTTCTTTAGGTAAGGCTGCCAGCTTGTTATGCGATACATCCAAATATTGTAAACCGGTAATTTTGTAAATACTATCGGGTAATTCTTTTAATTGATTTTTACTAATATCTAAATACTGCAAATTTTTAAACTTAAAAATCTCTGAAGGAAATGCTTTTAATTTTTGTTTTCTAAGCTCCAATTTTATAACCATTTCAGGATGCTCAAGCGCTTCTTTCAAATCCATGTAAGTATATGCTTCTGCTAATTGGGCTGAATCAAGTAATTCTTTTTCTTGCGAAAATAATTTCCCGCAAAAAATAAAAACTATAATAAGCGTTTTATAAAACTGAAAGCGCATGTTCTTTATCTGCATGTAACTGTTTTTTTAACTCATCTAACGAAGCAAACTTTTCTTCATTGCGTAAACGAGCTTTTATTTGAAGCGTTAAATTACAACCATATATGTTGGCATCAAAGTTAAAAATGTGTAATTCAACTTTAATTTTGTTATCACTATCTGTAGTTGGGTTGTAACCAATACTCATCATGCCTTTGTGCGTAACCCCATCAATATTTGCAGTTGCAGCATACACGCCAATTTTAGGAATTAGTTTTGCCTGATTTTCAATAAAAATATTAGCGGTTGGATAACCAATAGTTCTGCCCAGTTTTTTTCCGTCAACCACTATGCCCGATAAAAAATAATTGTAACCTAAAAAAGAATTAGCAGTTTTTAAATCACCTTCTTCCAATGCTTTCCGTATTTTAGAAGAACTTACATTGCTGTCATCAATTTCATGTACAGGAATTTCTTCTACTACAAAATCATATTCAGAAGCATATTTTTTTAAGGTGGTTATGTTTCCTTCTCTGTTATTGCCAAAATGATGATCGTAACCAATTATTAATTGTTTTACTCCAATAGCATCAACTAAAATATCTTTTATATAGCTGTGTGCTGATTGTTTTGAGAACTCTTTTGTAAACGGATAAACCAATACATGATCTATACCAGCTTTCTCTAACAAACCAAGCTTTTCATTAGTAAGCGTAAGTAGTTTTAAATCGGTTTGATCAGGAAACAAAACTTGGCGAGGGTGAGGATCAAACGTGAAAACAAAAGTGTCTCCTCCGGTTTCTTGTTTTGCCCTATGTAAACGATTTATAATTTTTTGATGTCCAAGATGCACGCCATCAAATGTGCCAATAGTTACAATAGGCTTGTTTATTTTAGGAATATCTTGTATGGAATTATAAATTTTCAAAACGATGCAAAATTACACATTATTAGATATGTGAAGTGATTATTAGATATGAGATTTGTTAGCGATAACTGTTACCTTTGCTTTTCTAAATGGCTGAAGAAAAAAAGAAAATACCACTTTCTGAACGATTGCGACGTAAGTATCGCTTGGTTATTTTAAATGATGCCTCGTTTGAAGAAAAATTTTCGTTGCGTTTAACACCCGGTGGAATTTTAATTTTAGTGAGTGCTATTACCATTTTTATGTCGTTTTTACTAACCAGCTTAATTGCTTTTACCCCACTGCGTGAGTATATTCCGGGATATGGAGATATATCTGATAGAAAGGCATTGATAGCGCTTTCGCTTAAAGCCGATTCGGTAGAACAACTAATTCAGGCAAAAAACGAATACATAGAAAATCTACAAAATGTATTAAGTGGTAATATTACTGCAGATACTTCGCGACCCGAAAAAAATGCAGAAAAAAACAATCAACATATTACCATAAAACCTTCAAAAACTGATTCGGTTTTACGCCAGGAAATAGAGCAGGAAGATAAATTTTCTCTTACATTAAGTAATAAAAATGGGGCTTCAGGCATTAGTGGGTATTTTTTCTTTTCGCCGGTTAAGGGTATGGTAACGCATTCATTTAATATGGCGGAAGGGCATTTTGGTGTAGATGTGGTTGCTAAAGAAAACGAATTTATTAAAGCTGCTTTAGACGGAACTGTTGTGTATGCAGGGTGGACTGCCAATGACGGCTATGTAATACAGCTGCAACACAGTAATAATTTAATGAGTATTTATAAGCATAATAGCGATATAACTAAAAATGTTGGAGATCACGTAAAAGCCGGAGAGCCTATTGCTATTATTGGAAACACGGGTGAAAGTAGCAGCGCAACGCACTTACATTTTGAGCTGTGGTATAATGGCATACCCATTAATCCGCAAGATTACGTTTTGTTTTAAAAAAGCTTACAGATTTTTATTGGGATTTGTTTTCTTTAAGAAATCTGCAGCATAAACAAAGTCAAGCAATTCTCTGTTGTTAGTAGATAAAATGGTTTGTTTATCGCCTTCCCACCATTTTTTACCCTGATATAAAAACATAACATTTTCTCCAATTTGCATAACCGAATTCATATCATGTGTAATAATTACAGTGGTCATGTTAAACTCTACGGTAAGTTCATGTATCAACTCATCAATAACAATAGATGTTTTAGGATCTAAACCCGAGTTTGGCTCATCACAAAATAAATACTTCGGATTGCTGGAAATAGCTCTGGCTAAGGCGGCGCGTTTTTTCATCCCACCACTCAGCTCTGCCGGATATAGATTATTTCTATCATGCAAACGCACTTTCTCTAAGCAAAAATTTACGCGATCATAAATTTCTTTCTCTGTATGATTGGTAAACATTTTTAATGGAAAAGCGATGTTTTCTTCAACAGTCATACTATCAAATAAGGCACCGCCCTGAAAAAGCATTCCAATATCTTTTCTAAAATCTTGCTTTTGCTTTTCGTTTAATTCGTTAAAAATGGTTTGATCGTATATTATTTGCCCGCTATCAATGGTATGCAATCCAACCATCATTTTTAAAATAGTTGTTTTACCCGAACCACTTTCGCCAATAACTAAATTGGTTTTTCCGGCCTGTAAAGTAAAAGATACATCATCAATTACTTTATGCTCGCCAAACGATTTAGATATGTGTTTAATTTCTATCACGTTACAAAGAAAATTTGTGTGATTATAAAATTGGCCACCAAAATAAGTATGCTACCATATACCACCGCTTTTGTACTTGATTTACCTACCTCTAAAGCGCCGCCCTCGGTATAATACCCGTGATAAGCAGCTACTGATGTTATGATACCACCAAATACAGCTGTTTTAAAAAATGCGTAACCTAATTTCCAAGGCATAAAAAACGCCTGAATACCAAAAATATATTCGTAAGAAGTACAAGCCCCGGTTGCTACACCCATCACGTATCCACCAAAAATACCCAAGAACATACTGATAGCAATTAAAAACGGATTTATAAAAATACCAGCCAAAACTTTTGGTAATATTAAAAATGAGGCAGAGTTTACACCCATAATTTCAAGTGCATCTATCTGCTCGCTAATGCGCATAGAGCCAATTTCGGATGCAATATTACCACCTACTTTACCGGCTAATATTAAACTTATGATGGTAGGAGAAAATTCTAATATCATAGATTCTCTTGTGGTGAAACCTACTGCGTACAGTGGTATTAGCGGACTGGTAAGGCTAAATGCAGCCTGAATAGTTATTACACCACCCATAAAAAAACTAATGATGGTAATAATACCCAAAGAGCTAACGCCAATATTATCTACTTCAAAAAAGAATTGCTTTACGTAAACTTTTAACTTTTCGGGTTTAGAAAAGGCGCGTTTCATCAATAAAAAATACCTGCCTATGTGATAAAGAAAACCCATACTTATTCTTTGCGAAGATACAAGATTTTATGTTTTATAAGGTGATATTATTTACTGTTTTGGGTATTCAATACGCACATGATACATATTCATTAAACGCTTTTTAAATATTTTTTTAAGAAGCGTTAAATCACGTAAGGTTAAATCAGAATTTATCAGTTGATTTTCATCCATTTTGTATTTAAAGATACGCTCCACTAAATCATCAATACTAATAGCGTCATAATTTTT
>CAIXZI010000174.1 GCA_903923915.1 uncultured Bacteroidota bacterium | reverse complement strand
TTTTTAATGGAAGTAGAGCCTTTGTTTAAAGAAAGCATACTTTTTACGGATGGAAGAATGAATAATTTTAACGCCGTAATTGCCACAGGAAGCAATAACAGCGCACTTTACTTTGAAAAATATTTCGGCAAATACCCGCACATTATACGTAAAAACAGAACTTCGGTGGCGGTGCTAACCGGTAAAGAAACTACAGAGGAATTGAATTTATTAGGAAACGATATTTTTGATTATTATGGCTTGGGTTGTCGCAATGTATCTAAGTTCTATGTGCCTAAAGACTATAATTTTAACTTGTTGTACGAAAGTATTTTTTCTTTTGGTGAAGTAATTCAGAATAAAAAATATGGCAATAATCATGAGTATAACCGCGCTATTTACCTTTTAAATCAGGATAAATTTTTAGACAATAATTTTTTGATTATTAAAGAAAGTGAAAGTCTGCACTCGCCAATAGCAGTTTTGTTTTATGAGCAATATGAAAGTTTAGATGAAGTTTCTTCAAAGTTGAAGGGCATAGAAGAGCAATTACAATGCGTAGTTTCTAACAAAGAATTGTCAATAAAAACCATTTCCTTAGGAAAATCGCAGGCTCCAGCTATTTTTGATTTTCCGGACAATATAAACACAATTCACTTTCTAAATAATTTAAATTAAATTAGCTGCATAATTGGTATATGATTAGTAGAAAATTTATAGGAGCACTTTTATTTATTTGTTTGTTTCAGATTTTGAAAGCAAATCCATTTACTATTAATACCAGTAAGGATACTGTTTGTACTGGCACTAATATTAAATTTAGCAACAATGTAGCTAATGGGCTAATAACCCAATTTAAATGGACTACAGATTCTACAAATGGAGTTACTATACTTCCTAATGATTCTTCTAAAAATGTAACCATTAATTTTGCCAATGTAGGAACATATACAGTTACATTATATGTTACATTCAATCACTTAACGATAGATTCTGCAAAAAAAATAATTACAGTTATTCAAAGTGCTACGGCTTCTTTTACATCAAATAGTATTTCTATCGGAGTACCTCAAAACGTATCTTTCACAAATACTTCAATAAATGCGCCAAATGGTTATGCTTGGAATTTCAGTGATAACAGCACTTCGTTTCAAACAAACCCAACGCATATTTTTACAAATGCAGCTACTTATGAAATTACTTTAATAGCCTATGGCGCCCATGGATGTAATGATACCATAACTAACCCACTTACTATTATTGATACCGCAGGTTTAACTATGCCAAATGTGTTTACACCTAACGGAGATGGTGTTAATGATTATTATGCACCAAATGCACATAGTTTAAAAACAATGGATTGTACCATTTATGATAGATGGGGTGCTAAAATTATTGATTTGGATATGAACTTACAATTTTGGGATGGATATACTACATCTGGACTTGCTTGCACAGCGGGCACTTATTATTATGTAATAAAAGCTACCGATGTAAACGGTAAGTCTTACAACCTAAAAGGGTACATTCAACTTATAAAATAAGTTATTTTACAGGTTAGCAAAATACAATTTAATTACCCAAACGAAACCCTTTTTAAAGGATTAAAAAACATTTCTTTTTCGTTAGATAAAGCTCAGACCCTTGTATTGGTAGGCAAAAGTGGAAGCGGAAAAACAACCTTGCTTAAATGTATTTATGGTTTGCAAGATTTGCAAAGTGGAGAAATATTATTTAATGACGAGCGTGTTTTAGGTCCGGCATACAATTTAATTCCCGGACATATTGATATGAAACTAGTAAGTACAGGTTTTGCTTTGCTGGAACACCATACAGTTTATGAAAATATTGCCGATATTTTAATTGGTTATCATGATGATTATAAAAAGAAAAAGGTAGGCGAGTTGCTTCGTTTAATTGAAATGACGGCTTTGCGCGATAAAAAAGTAAATACCTTATCTGACGGGCAACGCCAGCGAGTTGCTTTAGCAAAAGCCATTTGTATATTTCCAAAATTGTTATTGTTAGATGAACCTTTTAGTAATTTAGATATCATACTAAAAGAAAAAATATTTACTTACATCCAAAAAAAACTAAAACAGCATAAATCATCTTGCATTATTGTAACACACCGTTTAGATGAAGTTTTAAGTAGCGCCAATTACCTTGGAATTGTAAAAGATGGTAAATTACTGCAATTGGATAGTTACAAAAACATCAAGAAAGCACCGGCTAACGGGTATGTAAAAAGCCTTGTTCTTTATTAGTAAATTATTTACAATTACTTTTAACTTATCATTTATAACTTATAAATTTGTTCCATGTCTATTTACACACAATTAAAAGGAACAGGTGTTGCCATTGTTACACCTTTTACAAAAACTGGCGCGGTTGATTTTGCCGGATTAACGAAATTAATTAACCATCTTATTAAAGGAAAAGTAGAATACCTGGTAGTGCTTGGTACTACTGGAGAAACAGCTACTTTAAGCAAAGAAGAAAAACAGCAAGTAGTTAATCATGTAATAAAGGAAACAAAAAAACGTGTGCCTTTAGTAATTGGTATTGGTGGCAATAGCACACAAGAAGTTATAGATGTCATAAAACATACAGATTTATCTGCTTTTGCAGCCATACTTTCGGTATCACCATATTACAACAAGCCTTCTCAGCAAGGTATTTACGAGCATTATAAAGCCATTGCAAAATCTACAACAAAGCCTATTATACTTTATAATGTACCTGGCAGAACAGCCTCAAACATTACAGCGGATACTACTTTAAAATTGGCTCACGATTTTAAAAATATTGTGGCTATTAAAGAAGCGTCGGGTAATTTAGAACAGTGTATGAGCATTATTAAAAATAAACCTAAAGACTTTTTAGTAATAAGCGGAGATGATAATTTAACCTTGCCTTTATTGGCTTGTGGCGCAGATGGTGTTATTTCAGTATTGGCAAACGCCTATCCGAAAAATTTTAGTGATATGGTTCGCAGTGGATTAAAGGGCGATTTTAAAACGGCGGCCAAACTACATTACAAAACCTTTGAAATTACCAACCAACTTTTTGCCGATGGCAATCCCGGGGGTGTAAAAATTGCTTTAGAACTATTAAAAGTTTGTGGCTCAGATGTGCGTTTACCCTTGATAAAGCCTAATTTGGCTGTACAACAAAAATTGAAACAGCTTGTAACTTCTTATAAATAGGTTTCTTTCTTTTTTTTCTTATATTTGAGATAACAAATTTTATCTCATGAATAAAAAATCTACTTTATTTATCTTCTGTTTTATTGCTTCATTTTTTTTGAAGGCACAAATAACTTCTATTGAGTATCCTTCAGGAACTTTAACTGAATCAAAAATTGCTCAATTGCTTGATAACTCAAGAAAAAAAGGGGTTAAAAAGTTTGAAATTGAAATTCAGAATAATATGTTGCATAAAGTTATGCAGCAACAAAAAACAACCCCTACCTTCAAAAACAATCAAAAAGTTGCAAGTGTAACACCTCACGTAAATTCAAGTGGTTGTGTTAACCCGGGTTTTGAAAATAACAGTACAAGCGGTTGGACTTTTGAAAGTGGTTTTAGTTATGACCCTTCTTCTACGCCAAATTATACTGCTTTACCTTGTCCAAGTTGCATAAATAACTCAGCCAGCTATATTGCCCAGGTAGTAAATGATACTTCAAATTCAACTGTTAATAATCCGGCAGCTAATTGTGATGTATCTAACACAACACCTTGTACTAACGGAATTGATAATTATGGTGGGTTTTCGGTTATACCGCCGAGCGGAGGTAATTATGCCTTACTTCTAAATAATACTTGTGCCGGAGCAAAAATGCAACAAGCTCAATATACATTTGTGGTAGATAGTTCTAATAGTATTTTTAATTTTAATTTTGCAGCGGTATTGCAAGATGGCAGCCACCCTGCAAATGAATCGCCTTATTTTGATGTTAGCACAACAGATTTAACTAATAATACTAAACCAGCTTGTGCACAATATTCTGTCTCTGCCACATCAGGAAGTCTTAATGGCTGGACATCATCAACAACATCAGCGGGAACTAGTGTAGGGGGGGTATCCTATAAATCTTGGACGGCAGTTAGTTTAGATTTATACTCAGCTATTGGGCACACAGTTACTGTAAAATTTACGGTTGCTGATTGTAATCAAACAGGTCATTTTGGGTATTGTTATATAGATGCCAGTTGTAACTCAGGAGGAAGTGGTTACCAAATTACGGCTTCTAACCCTTTGTGTGCAGGTGTGGGTGCTACCACTACCTTGTTGGGGTCTTCTGGTTTTTCGACATATAATTGGGCTGGTCCGGTTACGGGTTCTTCTCAAAATCTAATAACAAGTACACC
>CAIXZI010000173.1 GCA_903923915.1 uncultured Bacteroidota bacterium | reverse complement strand
TTACAACTGTCATGTTTTTGGTTTATCTTTACAATCTCTTACAAAGAAAATGAATAAAATAACATTATTAAAAATTGCTTTGTTGTGCAGCATTTTTTCGTTTGCACAAAATATAGATACTACCAAATACCAAAAAATTACGCCTAGTGATACTATTAAGAACTATTATAACCAAAACAATACAAATACGGTACCCGGCGATACCATAAAAAATTATTACCCGGCAGATACACAGCAAAATCAACCACCTCAACAACAATTCCCTTCAGATAATCAAGAAAACACGTATCAACCTAAACAACAACCTAAGCAAAGAAATCAAATACCGCAAGAATCTCCGTTAATGCAAAAACTTTATTTTGGTTGTAATTTAGCTTTACGGTTTTATTCGCAAGGTGGCTATAATGTTTTTTATTATGACGTATCGCCAAACGTGGGGTATAAAATAACCGATAAATTTTCGGCAGGTGTTCAAATTATATACAACAATACTATTGAAACCTATGGAAAAGCTTCTGCTTCTTACAGCATTATTGGCGGCGGGGTTTTTGCCCGTTTTTTGGTTTTAAAATGGTTTTTTTTACAGTTAGAGTATGATATACTTACTACCCCGCCAAGTTATCAATTTGGTAAACGTGCCATAAGCGATGAAAAGCTTGCCGGTGTTGGTTTTAAAAGAAATTTTACAGATAAGGTAAGTTATTACGTAACCTTAATGTATGATATAAATCCTACCCTTAACTCGCCTTATTATTATAGTCCATTAGTTTACAGAATTGGCGTGGCTTACAATTTTTAAAAAATTATCGTATTAAATTAACTTGTCCGGCTTTGGTGTGTGTAAGGTTTTCAGGGTCATCTACATATTCAACTTTATAAACATATACATCTTGTTGGCATTTACCGCCTTTGTAGGTTCCATCCCACCCCTGATCTAAATTAGTGCTTTGAAAAATAAGCAAGCCCCATCGGTCAAAAATATCTATTTTATAATCATGAATATGCGTGGCTAATGGTTTAAAAATCTCATTCATTCCATCATTATTAGGTGTAAATGTATTAGGAATATAAAAAGTAGATTCTATTTGTACACGAATAGTAGCGGTGGTAGCCGTTGTACAACCCTCGCTATTAGTAGTGGTAATAGTATAAGTAACATCAGCATCGGGTGTGCTCATGGTAGTGTTGCAATTGGTGCAACTTAAATAATCGGCCGGATACCAATAACAAGTATCATTTGCGGTGGCATGTATAAAAACACTTTCGCCTTGCGTTACCACAGAATATTTAGGATTAACCGTAATTACAGGAGATGGTTTTACAAATACAGTTAACGTATTTGTATTTATACATACGCCATTTGTAACCGATACCATATAAACTGTAGTGTTGGTAGGATTTGCAATTGGGTTATAAATAGTAGAATGATTTAAACCTGTATTTGGAGTCCACAAATAAGTATAACCACCTTGCGTTACTTGTAGTTGAACAAAGGTTCCACTACAAATAGTAGTATCTTGAAGAGGAATTGCTACCGGAGAATCTTCTAAAATTTTAATCGTATCTAAACCTTTACATCCGTTATTATCAATGGTGTTTACGGTGTATGAACCGGCGTGTATTACTTCAATACTTGGTGTGTGTTGCCCGGTACTCCAGGCATAATTTGTAAAAGTAGTGGTGGTAGAAAGTTTAACGCTATCGCCTGTACAAAGCCCCAAAGCACCATTCATAGTAATATGTGTATGATTAACTAAAACCGTTACTGTACTTGTTTTACTAGAAGTACAAATACCATTTGAACCCGATACGGTGTAATTTGTTGTCCCTGCAGGAGATGGCGTTATTGTGGCAGTAGTATTTCCTGTACTCCATGTATAGGTAGATGCGCCGCTTGCAATTAATGTTGCTGTATCACCTTTACACAGTGTATAATTATTTACCGTAATAGTAGGCGAAACATTTACATAAACATTGGTAGTGGCTGTGTTTACACAATGATTAATATCAGTACCCGTTACTGTATAATTGGTTGCTACCATAGGCGATGGTGATAAGGTTGCCCCTACTCCACCCGTATTCCAAACATAGGTAGATGCACCGCTTGCCATTAGTACGGCATTTGTTCCCTGACATATAGTATCATTATTTACACTTACTATGGGTAATGGATTTACGGTTAGTGTGGTTGTTTTTGAGTTTATACAACCATTTGCATTAGCACCCTTTACGGTATAATTTGTTGTAGTGGTTGGAGACTGATTAATAGATGAAGTAGTATTGCCTGTGCTCCACGTATAGGTTGATGCGCCGTTTGCTGTTAAGGTAGCTGTATTACCAACGCATATAGAAGGGCTGTTTACGGTAATAAAAGGTAAAGGGCTAACTGTTATAACCGCAACGGCTTTATTTTTACACGCATTGGCATCTGTACCTGTTACCGTATAATGTGTTGCTATCGTAGGAGATTTTATGATAGTAGATGTTGTATCTGTTGTACTCCAAGAATAAGTTGATGCGCCGGATGCGTTTAAAGTAGTGGTATCTCCCGGACAAATGGTTGCGCTATTTACTGTTACAGTTGGTAATGGATTAACCGTAACATTTGTCGTAGCTGTATTTGAACAATAAGCCGAGGTTGAACCTGTAACTGTGTATTGAGTTGTAACTGATGGCGTTGGTGTTATAGTGGCTGATGTGTTTGCTGTGCTCCAGGAGTATGTAGTTGCACCGCTGGCAGTTAAAGTTGCGGGTGTGCCTGCACATACAGTAGCACTTGTTACAGTTACAATTGGCAAGGGATAAACTGTTATAATAGCCACCATAGTATCTAAAATATTACAAGTTGCGGTGTCTTTAGCTGCTAATGTTACTGTATAAGTGCCTTGTGAGGTATAAGTATGTACCGGGCTTGTGGTAGTAGAGGTATCGCCATCTCCAAAAAACCAATTAAACTCAGAGGCGTTTTGACTCTGATTAGTAAATGAAACATTAAAAGGTGCACATCCCGCAGCAGTTGAAGGATTAATTACTAACGAAGCAACCGTTTGAACTAGATTAAAACTAAATTTCACTAAAGCATTATTGCAATTATTTGACTTATCAGTTGTTGACCAGGCGCTAGGGGTAGTAGGCATATCCTGATTTACCGCATAACCTGTATTTGGATTTACAGCACAACCTTCGCATATTGCCTGGTAAATTACACCTGTTTTATCAAACCTACTTGTGCCACCATCTACATGTTCTTCACTACCGTTTGTTCCACCAAAATAGGTTGCATACCACAATGCTGTTGCACCCGGTTGCAGCACCATAAAATAAAAATCCATACCATCAGTTGTGGATTGAAATGCATTAGCTGTTACAGGCAGCCCAACCGTAGTACTTGAAGGTTCGTTGTATGTCATTATAGCTCCAGTATTTGGATCTTGCCAAGAACCTAAAATGCCACCCCAACCAGATATATAAATGTTATTACACTTATCGACTAAAAAAGCCGATGGCGCTATATCGGGCACCCCCTGACCTGTGCCAAATACGGTTGAAAAAACAGTGCTTGATAAAGTTGAATTAAACTCATGTATAAATTGTCCGCTGTTTGGGTTTGAGTAAACACCTGCTGTAACAGGGTATGCACCGCTTGTTTGTCCGTAAATATAAACATGGTTTGCAGCGTCTAATTGAACAAAATAAGATTGGTCGTAACCTGTAGTACCTATGTAGGTTGATTGTACAACAGCATTCCCGCTTGGTGAAATATGCGTAAGAAAGCCATCAATACTACCCATATAACTTCCATACAAAGCGGCAGATGTTGTAGGAAAGTTAGAACTCTCTGTTCCACCCGTTACGTAAACGCTATTAGCATTATCAAGCGCAAGATTATAAGCCGCATCATTGGCAGATCCACCTAAGTATGTACTCCACAACATAGAGGTAAGATTTGCATTTAATTTAAATACACAACCATCCTGTAGACCTGCATTGCTTTGTTGTGCGCAACCTGCTGTAGCCGGAAAATTGTTCGATGCTGTACAGGAAGCTATATAAACATTGTTATTGTTATCTAAAATAATATCACCCCTACCATCATCGGCATAATTGTATTTTAAAGAACCACGAATCATTTCATTCCCTGAAAAATTTACTCCGTCGTCAGCACTTCCGCCAACAAAAGTAGAACCTATTAATGCCGTGCCGGTAGCATTAAATTTTGTTATTATAATATCAGCACCTCCGTTTAAGCTAACATCATAAGCGCCTGCTGTAACGGGAAAATCGGTAGAATATGAACGCCCATAAATAAGTAAATTATTGCCATTATCAACTATAATACTGGCAGGCTGTTCATTATCACTACCGCCTAAATAAGTTGAAAATAATAAATTTGAACCCGTGGCATCAAACTTTGAAGCAACAATATCAAAACCTAAATAAGTATATGTGTTGTTAGTAACGCCTCCACCAAATGTTTGCTGAAAAGCACCGGGTGTTATAACATAATTTGTTGAACTTGTTGCAAAACAAACACCTGCTGTATAACCACCACCCTGATTATCATAACTGGCACTCATGCCCCAATTATCAGCAACAGAACCTGTAAATGTTGCAAACACTAACGTTGGGTCTATCACTAAGGGCAAATTATGGTTGTACTTACCTGTAACTTCTATGCTTACTATATTTTCTTTCAACACATACTTGCAATCTACTTTTTCTTGTTTTCCATCAATTTCCTGATAAGCATAAGGCGCTTGTTGCTCAATATCGCCAACACTTGTGCCAATAATTAGCTTCCCATCTTTTAAAGAAAGTTTATCTTGTCCGGCAAATTTTAATTTAATAACAGAAGCATCTGCCAAAGGGTTTATAATAAAATCATATCTAAAATTATTGCCGCTGCTAAAAGCCTTTAATGAAATGTTGTTGTATAAATTATCATAATTAACCCCTTCGCTTACAGGCACCTTGCTTGCCCATGTCTTAGGGTCTTTACCCAAGTAGTAATTATGGTAAAACGATTTTTTGTTTACTTGTTCGGTACTTGGATTAGCAGAACCTCCCACAAACTCCATGCGTACCGCATGAAAATCTAAAGTAACACCATCGCCATTTCTGCCTGTTTGAATAGCTTGATTTGTTTTGTGATGAGGATGCAGACGGGTTAAACCATCTTGCGGGTAAAAAAGGTATGTAACAGCATTGCGCTCCATAAACAAGCGTCCGCCTCTAAAGTCTGCCTGATACAAAACTTTAGCATTCCACTGTCCCTTATTTTTGATGTAATCAAGGTAAGAAGGCGTATCATTTTCAGCCCAAGCAACTAATGCCGTGAAAATAAAAAGCACAAATAATATGTAATACTTTTTAAGCACCTGAAAATCAAGTAATTTAGTATAGTAAAAGTAGTATTTTTTTTGAATAAATAGATAACCAAACGGTTAAATTAAAGTAGGCTATTTATAAGTTACAAGTAGGTATATTTCATGATTAACTATTCTAATCAGATTAATTTGAAATTATTCTAATTTTCTTTAATTAATTTGCTTCTAAATCCTTGCATATATATGGTATATATGCCAGTTGGTAAATATAAAACATCGATTTGTACTTCTGTGTCCAAGCAATTATGTTCGTAAACAATATCTCCAAGTAAATTATAAATAATAATATTTCCAATAGCATTATTATTTAA
>CAIXZI010000172.1 GCA_903923915.1 uncultured Bacteroidota bacterium | reverse complement strand
TGTTTTAGTTTGGTGGTAGTTTACAAAACGCGAGCCACTTTGTGCCAAACTTTAAAAATTAACAATGGTTAACTATAAAAAAATATTTTTAGTGAAACTCAGCTTTTAATAAAAGTAAGTTACATGCCTTGGCAAGCCCGTTAGCAAGCCATTCTCCTTCTTGGGTAAAAGGCCACACAAACAGTGTTTCTATCGGATAATCTTTGCAGATAGCTTTGATAGCATCTAAACAAAGTTGTTTGCTTTTACCTTTACCTCTGTACTCAAGTAAAGTAGTAACTGAACATAAATAGATGCAGGTGTATTTTTCTTTAGGTTTTGTTTTAGTTAAGATATCTTTCTCTGAAATTTTACCTGCAAGAAAATCGTTCATTACTTCATTTGTTGTTGGTATTAATAGCGCCCATATAACCGGACCATTTTCATCGGCTAATTCTGATAAAGTTGCCGAGTGAATTTGCGCCAATTTTTTCATGACCGTTTGATTAACCTGCAATTGATTGGGGTCTTGCCTGGTAGCAAAAACCTCGTCAATTAATTGTAACATACGGTTAAAGTTAGGCAAGGGCTTTGGCATGCGTAAAACTAATTAATTTGTTACATATCTTAGCAAACAATAAAATTATAACCAGATTTATGACAATTAGGTGTCTGCTTTTTTTTGTCTTAATGTTATTTGCAAAATATGGTTTTGCGCAAGTAGAGCCAGAATATTTAAGCGATACAGCCCAAAAGAAAATCATTAAGAAAGTTGAAAAAATGAAAGATGATGAAGAGAAATTTAAAGTTGTTGAAAATCTACTTGTTTCAAGAAAAATAACCAATGCTGAAAGCCTGGCTGAATTGTATTGCGAGAGAGCTTATGCCTATTGGAATAAATACGAAAGCGATTCGATAAGTTTGTATAATTATCTAAACGGTGATAAAACCGGAAGTACCATAATTAAACACATTTTGGATGATTTTAGATTGGCTATAAAAACCTATTCGTTAAATGAACCTAAATACCGTGAGGATAGATTAGATTTTTTAGAAACTTTAAACGAAGATCACCCCTTGGTTGAACAGGATAAACAATATCTTAAGCAACATGGATATAAAGAATCTTTTGGAGGGCTTACACCGGGCATTAATTATCTACTGGGTAAAAACAGCTGGATGGGTTTTGAAGTTTCATGTGTAGGATATGTCGATCCTTCTTATGTGCTGAAAAACAGAGACACGTTAGATGGAAAAATAAAAAAAGTTAATAAAAGAAATTTTCCAATTGCTGTGGGCATACTAACCATTGGTTATAATCAATCTTTAGTAAACTCCGCGCATGAATTTACTATTTCAGGCATTAGGTTTACAGCACCGCTTTATGTAGAAGTAACCAAGTTTGGTTTTGAACGCGGCTTAAACACAACGCACGGTTTATGGTTTTATCGCCCCGAGATAGGTATAGGCAACTCTTTTATTTCTATTGGATATGCCTACAATTTAATGTTTAATAAAAGTGAACGCAATAATTGGGAGAAAAGTCTTTTTGTTGTAAAATTTTGCTATCCTATTGTAAAGTATTAAATAGGTTAAGATTTTGGCTCTTCTTGTTTTAGTTTTTTATCTAAAATAAACGTGCCGAAAGGTAGTAAAGAAGCTATAAAAGCTACTAATACTTTTATTAAACTCCATTTATTTGCAAATGCAACACGTGCCAGCGTTAATATATATGCTATAAAAAGTATGCCATGCATCCAGCCCATTATTTTTATAACGATAATTATATGAGTTATATATTTTAACGGCATACCAATGCCTAAAAGTAACAGGTAAGATATGCCTTCTAATATGGCTACCAGTCTAAATTGATCTAAAGGTGTTTTTAAATTAAATTTCATACCTGTAAAACTAATTCATTTGTTGGTATTTGCAATTTATTGCAATGGTCTAATTTCTTTCCATGTAAAATAAAATTATTCTACTTTTATCCCTATGCTTCAAAGACGTTTAGGTTTAGCGCAGGCAACCGCCATTAATATGATTGATATGGTGGGTATTGGCCCCTTTATTACTTTACCTATGGTTATTGGTATGATGAATGGCCCTTACTTTCTTTACGCATGGCTTGCCGGTGCCGTATTATCTTTTGTTGACGCCATGGTTTGGAGTGAATTAGGAGCGGCTTTTCCAAAGGCTGGCGGTTCTTATAATTTTTTAAAAGAAGCTTACGGTGCAAACAAATCGGGCAAACTAATGAGTTTTTTATTTGTGTGGCAAACCATGATACAAGCCCCCTTGGTTATTGCTTCGGCGGCTATTGGTTTTGCTTCTTATCTGTCCTATTTATTGCCTTTAAGCACACTTGCTTCTAAAGCTGTAAGTGGGGGAGTGGTGGTTTTAATTGTGATATTGCTGTATCGCAAAATAGAAGCCATTGGAAAAATAAGCATGCTGCTTTGGGTTGGTGTTATATTAACCTTGCTTTGGATAATTGGTGGCGGTATTGCGCATGGTAATTTTACAGCACCCATAAAACATATAAACGATGGATTAACCATAAACTACGCTTTTATTGCAGCTATGGGTTTTGCCGGGGTTAAAAGTATTTACAGCTATTTGGGCTATTATAATGTTTGTCATTTAGGTGGAGAAATTAAAGAGCCAACAAAAAATATTCCGCGTAGTATGTTTCTTTCCATATTTGGTATTGCGGTATTGTATCTTGCTATGAATATTAGTGTAACCAGTGTTATACCATGGCAAGAAGCTAAAGACAGTCAGTTTGTTATTAGCGTTTTTATGCAACGCCTTGCCGGAGATACAGCTGCAACTATAGTTACCTACCTTATTTTGTGGGTAGCTTTTGCATCAGTATTTTCTGCAACGCTTGGGTATAGTCGCATACCTTATGCCGCAGCCGTAGATGGCGCATTTTTTAAAGTGTTTGCCAAGCTTCATCCAACGCGTCAATTTCCGCATATTTCTCTTTTGTTTTTAGGCGGAGTAGCTTTTGTATTTAGTCTTTTGTTTAGGTTGAGCGATGTAATAAGTGCCATACTAGCCATGCGCATTTTAATACAATTTATTGGGCAAGCTATTGGATTGTTGATATTACGTAAAACACGTGCTGCAGAAACATTTCCATACAAAATGCCCTTATTTCCTTTACCTATTTACATAGCTATTATTTTATGGATAGGTATTTTATTTGCCACCGGATTAAAAATGATGCTGATTGGTTTAGCTGTTATTGCAGCGGGTACCTTGGTTTATTTTATGAAAGCCAAACGAACTAACGAGTGGCCTTTTAATAAGGTAGATAGCACAATACCCTAGTTTTATAGCCTATTTTTTTAACGTTTTTTTATAAAATGTAGTAATCATGTAACTTATTGTAAAAGTTATATAACACTTTTTGTTGCCATTTCTGCCAATTTTGTACGTATCAATTTCACATTTAAACTATATTAAATGAAAAACCAAGAGCAATCAATAGAAGTATTAAATACGCTAATAGAAATAAATAATAATAGAATTGAATGGTACGAAACCGCCTCTAATGAAATTAAAAATACCGAGTTGAAAGATATGTTTTTTCAATTTGTGCAAACCAGTAAAAAATGCATTACAGAACTTATTAGCGAGGTTTTGCAATTAGGAGGCGTTCCAACAAAAGAGCCTACTACAAGTGGTAAATTTTTTAGGGCTTGGATAGATGTTAAGGCTGCACTTATAAATGATGATTTTAAAGAAATTTTAAACTCATGTGAATATGGCGAATATGTTGCTGTTAGTATGTATAAAAAAATATTAACAGATAAACTTAAATACTTAAATGCCGACCAACAATATTTATTAAATAAGCAATATGTGTTTCTAAAAGCCGATCATGATAAAGTAAGAGAAATGAAAGATATGTTAGTTGAATATAAATAAATTATTAAAACTATTATTATGAAAACATATACTACTTGTTCGGCTTGTTTTGAATTACATAATTGGAGAGAACTAGATTATAATAACGTATTGTATGTAAGTGTAGATAATGCTATTTGCATTACACTTTGCCCTGCTTGTGTAACTAAATTTTTAGTTGCTCCTAAAAACCGTAAATCTAACATACGCTACAAGCAAAAAATAGATTGCGTTTTAAGAGGGGAATCAAAGTTTACTCCTGATTTAAAAAACCAAAGTAGTGCTTCGTTAGTTTGGGGTTTATTTTTTTAATATCGTTTTATGAAAAAGCAAACATATCATAATCATATAAGATATTATTGGCCACATCATTATGTGTTTCTTCCTTTAATGGCTATACTAATTGCATGGAGTTTGCAAAAAGCATATAAAAATGAATTGAATAGAGCTGAATGGATTATGTTTTCCGTTTTATCTTTTTGTATATTGTATTTGGCTATCATGCTTCGCCAACATTATGCTTTGGGTAATCAAGATAGGATTGTTAGACTGGAGTTTAGGTTGCGTTATTTTGAACTTTATAGCCAGCATGCTAAACCGGTAGAAGACAAACTTTCTTTTAAACAAATAGCGGCACTGCGTTTTGCAGGCGATGATGAATTTGTTATTTTACTTAACCGTGCATTAAAAGAAAATTTGAAACCCAACAATATTAAAAAAGCTATTAATAACTGGCGGCCCGATAACAATCGGGTATAGTATCAATAATAACTAAGTATAAAAATCAAATAAAAATAATAGTATGACTCATCCAGAACACAGTTTTCGTAACCAAAAAAACTTTAATAAACATACTCATCTTGGCTCTTACTGGAAAAGAATGCACCAAGATTGGCGTGTGTGGGTAGGCATTGTTTTAATAATGGTGGCTCTTACTATATATATTATGAGCGAGGATTTTGCTGTACAACCTGCTGCCTTTAAATAATAGGCTGTAATCTACAAATGACTGGCATCTGCTTCAAACACCATTTCTTTTTTAGTTACCGGATGTAGTATAATTAACTTTGAAGCATGAAGTGCTATAATGTTTAGCTTGTAATGTTCTGGCGAACCATAAAGTTCATCTCCTAAAACAGGGCAACCCAAACTGGCTAACTGCACGCGTATTTGATGGTATTTACCGGTATGTAACTTTATATCCCACTTAAAGAAATCTCCATGCGATGTAACACTGTATTCTGATTTTGCTTTTTCGGCAAAAGGTGTTCCTTCAGTAACAAGCTGTGCTTTCTTTTTTTCTTTACGATGCCAGTGTTCTAAAACACCTGTTTTTTCTTTGGGAGCATTTTTAGTTAATGCCACATAATATTTAGATACGCTGCGTTGTGCAAATTGCTCGCTTAAATTTCTAAGATGCTCTTTTTGTTTGGTAAACAATACAATACCACTGGTTGGCCTGTCTAAACGGTGAAGATGCTGCACATAGTGCTGATTATTTCCTGTAGTGTTTTTTAAATAATTTTTTACCTGTTGCAATAAGTTAGGAAAATTATTGCGGTCGGGTTCAACCATTAAGCCAGCAGGCTTATTACACACCAACAAAACTTCATCTTCGTAAATTATAACAGGCTTATCCATATCAAGCAAACATACACATTATTATTTCTTGCTGCGACCTTTTGCTACCGCAGTGGCAGTCCATGGGTCTTCGGGCCAGGCATGTTTAGGATAACGGCGTTGCAGTTCTTTTTTTACTTCGTGGTATAAATTATCCCAAAAGCTTTTTAAATCGCTGGTAACTTGCACGGGTTTATAACCGGGAGATAGCAAATGCAAATTGACTTTTACTTTGCCGTTATTAAGTGTTGGTGTATCGCTTAAACCAAATACTTCTTGCAAACGGACTGATAACACAGGTGCTGCACCATTCACAAAATATTCTATCGCAATTTTAGAACCGCTTGGTACTTCAAATGTTGCAGGCGCTAACTTGTTTAAGGCCATTTGTTTTTCGTACTCTAAACTATTTAACAACGCTTCAGTTAAATCAACTCGTTTTAAATCTTCGGGTTCTCTAACATTACCTAAATAAGGTGCTAACCAGGTTTGTGCATTTGCAAAAAGCGTTTCGCTTGTAACATCAGGCCATGCTTCTTCTTTATTCCAAACACGCAAACTTAAAATACGATTTTGCAGACGAGTAAAACTCTCACTAATATTTAATAAACTGGTAGCCTCTTTTTCTAATGCTTTACAAATAGCCGCTACGCGCTGTTCTTCATTTGGTTTGGCCAATGGTTTAGAACGTAAAACAATACTACCAATTTTTAATTCTTTATTGGCAAGCAAGCCCCCTTTACGGGTATCCCACACAATGGTATCTTGTTCTTTTACCATAGGCAGCAAGTCTTTTGGATTAAGCGGTGCGGCTAAAAATATTTTTCCTAAGCCATCTCGTAAATCCATATTAGCAAAAGCTAACCAAGCCTCATGTGCCAGATCATCTTTATGTCCGGCTGCTGCAATTTTACCATTGGCTAACTGAAACTGTGCATTGTTACCCGGTCTTGCAGATGCAATACGTTCAGGATAGGCAAAGGCCAATAACAATCCGGTATCATAGGCATCATACACATTATTAGAAGATTCTATTTGTAAAAGTTTACGATACGATGCTGCATTCTTTTCAATCCGTCCAAAACGATTTCCACTGCTGTTATTATTTCTGGCTCGTCTTAAAGCTTCAATGCGCAAATTAATATCAATGCCGCTATCGCGTGGCAATGGGTCGCGTTCTTCTAACAAAGCAGCAATATCGGTGGCCAGTTGTTGTGCTTCTAAAGTTTCTGCTTTCAGCAACATGTGCGCAATGCGTGGGTGACAAGCCAATTGATGCACCTGCTTACCATGCGCTGTTATTTTATTATTTTCTAAAGCACCTATTTGATGCAAGGTATCTGATGCCTGTTGCAACGATGCTTTTGGTGGAGGAGTTAACCAAGTTAATTGATTGATATCACTAACACCCCACTTGGCCATATCTAACATTAACGAAGTTAGATCAGCTTCCATTATTTCGGGCACGCGATGTTCGGCTAAACGATTATGCGTTGCCATAGTCCATAAACGATAACACACGCCGTTGCTTAAACGTCCGGCACGCCCGGCACGCTGATCGGCAGCATCTTTAGATATGCGTATAGTTTCTAATCTTGATAAACCCGATTTTACATCAAAGCGCGATGTGCGTGTAAAGCCGCTGTCTATTACAATTTTTATTCCTTCAATGGTTAAGCTTGTTTCTGCAATAGATGTAGCTAATACTACTTTGCGTTTGCCTTGCTTATTTGGAAAGATGGCTGCGTATTGTTCTTGTTGTGGTAATTGTCCGTATAAAGGATGTATCTTAAAATCGCTAAGTGTATTGCTTAATATATCTGCACACTTTTTTATTTCTGCTTCGCCGGGTAAGAAAACTAAAGCATCTCCCGGTTGTTCGTTTACTGCGGTTACTACAGCGCGCGCCATTAATTCAGGCAATAAGGTTTCATCTGCTTCGCCTGCATAAATTACTTCTACCGGGTATTGCCTTCCTTTACTTTCAATTAGTGGGGCTTTTAATAATTGTTGCAGTTGCGGCATGTTTAAGGTAGCCGACATAATTAAAATACGCAAATCTGGTCGTAATACTTGTTGTGCTTCCCTGCATAAAGCCAAAGCTAAGTCTGCCTGCAAATTGCGTTCATGAAACTCATCAAAAATTACTAAGCCCACTTCTTCCAAAGCATTATCGCTATGCAACATGCGGGTTAAGATCCCTTCTGTAACAACTTCTATTTTTGTTTTGCTACTTACTTTAGTATCTAATCGTATACGGTAACCAATAGTTTGTCCAATTTCTTCGTTTAGTAAAGACGACATTCGCCATGCAATTGTTTTTGCCGCTAAACGACGAGGCTCCAGCATAATTATTTTTTTGTCCTGCAACCAACTCTCTTCAAATAAAGCTAAAGGTAACAAGGTACTTTTGCCTGCACCGGGTGGGGCATTAACCAATAAGGTATTGCCTAAACTTAATTGCGTTCTAACATCCGCAATAATTTCGGTAACGGGTAAATCAATATCAAAAGGATTAAACATAGCGGAGCGCAAAACTACTAAAGTTTTATACACTCCCTTTTCCTACAGGAGAAGGGGCTGGGATGAGGTCGGCATATACTTACCCCATAATTTTTCTTGCCATAGCAACAACCAGCGCACGTGGCGTAAACCTTATTGCATTAGCCATTAGATAATTTAATGTACCATGTATAGCAACCGTTTTACCTTTTAGCATAGCTGTATAGCCATACTCGGCAACTTCTTTTGAGCTAGGTAGTTTTTTATCTTTAAAGAGTTTACTATTTGTCATGTTTGCAGCTGCTTGAAAACCACTGGCTGTAGCACCCGGACAAAGCGCTGTAACCGTAATGCCCTTATCTCGCACTTCATTATCAACCGCTTCGCTAAAACTTAATACATATGCTTTGGTAGCGCCATAAACCGCCATGGTAGGGCAGGGTTGAAACGCAGCCGTAGATGCCACGTTCATAATTTTCCCGCTTTTATTTTTTACCATATCTTTTACATACAGTTTGGTAAACTGGCAAAGAGCAGTAATGTTTAAGTTAATCATTTGTAGTTCCTTGTCCCAATTGCTTATGGCATAAAAACCAAAGGTGCCAAAACCTGCATTGTTAATGAGGTAATCAATTTTAATGTTTTGCTTAGTGGTTTCTTCATATACTTCTTGCGCAGCATTAGGTAACGATAAATCTTTACCAATGGTGTATACCTTTATATTGTATTGTTTCTCCAACTCGTTTTTAAGTTCATCTAATGTTGCTTTGCTGCGTGCAACCAAAACCAAATTACCTACTTTAGATGCGTGTATTTTTGCTAATTCGTAACCAATACCGCTTGATGCGCCTGTTATTAATGCTGTTTTCATTTTAAAAATTTTACCCTGCAAAATTATCTCCTTTTAAGATATAAAGTAAGTTTATTTGTTACAAAGTTTTTGGTTGTAATAATAGATTAATCTTTTCTTTCTTTAAATAGTACATATCCAAATGTTGCCATATCAAAACCATAATGCTTATTTATTGGAAATTTAAATTGTTATGTGTTTACCGTAATAATTTTTTTAAGATAAATTTTGCCAAGCACGTTGTAGCGTATTATAAACCCAACAGAAATAGCTAAACATTTTTTGTTAAAAGAAATATTATATCTTCACGCTCCGAAATTAATTATACAAAAAAACCACATCATGAAAAAAAG
>CAIXZI010000171.1 GCA_903923915.1 uncultured Bacteroidota bacterium | reverse complement strand
CGGATTCTTTTGCCGCAATTGTTAGCGCTGTTGGCCAATTGCCGCTTTTCGAAATGGCCATTTTGTTTCCTATTTATTTTTTGGGTGGCTTTTTATTATACGGTTCATTATTCGCTGCCGTGGGCGCCGCTATGGGCGAAGATGGCGACCAGCAATCGCTGATGGTTCCTATTACAATTCCTATTATTATATCGTTCGGCATAGCACTTAACGTTATTAATAATCCCGATAGCCCGCTTGGCTTTTGGGGTTCGTTAATTCCGTTTACATCTCCGGTAGTAATGTTGGTAAGGCTTCCAACAGGTGTCCCTTTATGGCAATTAATAACTTCTTTATCTTTATTAATTGGCGGTTTTATGTTTACCACTTGGATTGCAGGCAGAATTTACCGCACAGGTATTTTAATGTATGGTAAAAAAGTTAGCTGGAAAGAAATGATTAAATGGATTTCTTATAAAGCTTAAAATGATTAGCAGGAATACTTACATAGGTATATTGTGTTTTATTCCGTTTTTTATTTTTTGTCAGAGTCACAAAAAAACAGGTGTACCTAAAAACGTTTATACCAAAGTAACTATTGGGCCTGCTATAGGATTTTACAGCAATAATAATTTTCATACTTCAAATACAAGACAGGGTAAAGCTTTTTATGGAGATGTTACAGAAGAGGCGCACATAATTGATAATTTATATGCCAGTGCAGGCTTAGAATATCAGTATAGTACCCTATCGTTTAACTCATACTACATGGCGCCAGGCTATCAATACTTGTATAATCAAAAGTATGATTTTAATTATACGCTTACCATGCAGGAAGCGCGCTTAAATGTTTTAATGCGAATGACTACCGGCACCGAGTTAACCAAGCCACTAACTGCTTATATAGAAGGTGGTTATGTATTGCGTTACCTAATGAATACAAACCTAAAAGTAACATCCGACCTAAATAATCAGGTGCTTTTTGACGGAAGCACACATGCTGATTTTGAAGGAAAGACGCTAAAAAATAGTTTTTCATCAGGTGTAAAAGTAAACGCGGGAATACAGCATAACTTTTTACGTTCGCATCATGCCTGGTACATACAGGTTAGTTACATGCAGGGCTTGGCTCGTTTTTTAGTTCACGAAAGTTTTACGCCTGCATCTATTTACATTAAAACTTCTTACTTACAATTAGGATTAGGTTTTAAGTTTTAATCTCTAAAACTCATACACATATTGTACCATTGTAGTTCTGGGAGCCTCTAATTTCATAGGGCGCAGCATGTAGGTTACATTAAATACATTATTACAAATAAAAGATACTTTTTGCTTCTTATTTATTTTGTAGCTAAGTCGAGCATCAAAAACATTAAATCCATTATGTATACTCCAAAAATTAGTTGCTTTAATCTGGTAAAAAAATTGATTATCGGTTAAAGTTTCTAAGTCATTAAAAGCCTTATCAATGTTTTGCATTTTACTATAGTAGCGATAACTAATACCTAAATTAAATTTAAATATTTTAAAATCAACATCAGCTTTAACCATGTGTTTATATCTATACTTCATTACGTTACCACTTGGGTTTAAACTGGTACTGTTAAAACTTAATTTGTTTGGTTTGTTTGGGTCTCCCGCTATAGGAACGTATGTTGCATACACATAATCTGGTGTGGTAGATACAGGATCGATATAAGTGTATCCCAACAAAGCAGTAGCTCCAAATTTCTTATTAGTTTCGGGAGTTGTAGCAGAAACAGAAAAATCTAACCCGTTTACCCTTGAATTGCCTGTGTTTACAAATTTAAATCCGGCAATGGCAATAGACGGATCCCACTCTCCAAATAAAAACTCAATGGTGTTTTTATATGATTGACTAAACGCTGCTGCATCTAAAAAACCTCTAAAGTTGCCAATTTTAAAACCCTGTTTAACGCCAATTTCAAAACTGGTACTTGTTTCAGGTACTAAATTTGGATTAGGGAAAACAGCAAACATACCAGCCCTAGTAGTTATAAATCTTTCGGTAATAGTTGGGTATCTAAATCCTTGTCCGGCAGATATGCGAACAAAAGTTGCTTTTAGTACTTGAATATTTGCACCACCTCTAAGTATAGGAGCAGAAACGCTTTGTTGTGCATTCATCTTAAAAAACTCGTATCTAAATCCACCAGATAGGGTTACAATTTTCCATAATTTATAATCAAACTGAAGATACGCGGCTCTGTTTTGTATTTTATTAAAAGGTGTTCCGCTTGATGCATACAATTTAGAATATGAAAACGAAAGGTTATTTACCAAGCCACCTGTAAAGGTTAATCCAATTCCTTTAAAAGCTCGCTGCAACTGATATTCGGTAAAATAGTTAGTACCATTATTAGATTGGTTTCCGCTAATTTGGTTATCAGTATGAAAAACACGTGCAATTAAACTATGACTGATACCGCTTGACGTGCTGTACTTTATAAACGGATCTATATTAAACATAGATTGGCGTTCCAAAAAAACAGCCCCCGGATAACCTTTGTTAATACTGTTAGAATCGTTTAACCAAGCCAACACCATGTTAGTTTTATTTAGCATAGCATTGCCATTTATGCCATAATTTAAGCCCTGTATTTTTTTAGAGCGATAGCGCAAATTAAAATTAATACGCCCTCTAATCTTTAACATATCGCTATTCTTAAAAGTATGTACCGAATCGTTTGCGGTAATATTAAACGCAGCTTTTATATCTGGCGGAAGATAAATTGCCGGCGGCGGGGCTTGTATATATCCCTGATCCATATTAAAGTTTCCTCCAATAACAAAATCAAAATTGTTTTTTATAATTCTTGAATGAAGAAAGTTGATATTAGCCAATCCCGGCATTTTATTATTATACCAATTAGTTTGATCTGCAGGAGCTTGTGGTATGCTATACATACCGGTAGATACGCTAATAACTGTTTTTGGTGTAGTGCGCGGATAGGCTGTTCTAATATTAATAACGCCGTTTAATGCCGACGAACCGTAAAGCACAGATGATACACCTTTTATAACTTCAACTTGTTCGATGTTTTCTACCGGAATATAACTCCACTCGGGTCGTCCTGCATCGCCACTTAAAAGCGGAATACCATCTGATAAAATGGCTACGCGACTACCTACCCCAAATGTAAAACCGCTTCCGCCACGTATTTGCGGGTCGTTATCTATTATACTTAGGCCGGGAACCTGTTCTAAAGCGGTTTCTATACTGGTGGTGTTTTTACCCGAAATTAATTTGGGTTTTAAAACTTCCATAGAGACGGTTATATCTTCTATGCGCTGATCAAATTTACCCGAAGAAACTACTACGGTTTCTAACGATTTAGTATTGGATTTTAAATAAACATCATTTTCTGTAACTACATCCATAGATATGTGAACCGAGCAGGTGTATGTTTTTAACCCTACAAAACTGCATATTAGTTGATGATAACCGGTATCTAGTTCTAAAACATAATGCCCTTCTATATCTGTTGCTGTACCCTTAGCTAAGTTGGTAGATAACTGAATAGTGGCGCCGGGTAGTTTTTCTTTGGTATCAAAATCGTACACATTACCTCTTACAATACCGCTTTGCTGGGCGAATAATTTGCCTGTAAAAAGCGTTGTTAAAATTAAAAATGTACTACCTAATTTTGAAATCATAGCAAATGAAAAATCCCGCAATAGCATTACAACAGCGG
>CAIXZI010000170.1 GCA_903923915.1 uncultured Bacteroidota bacterium | reverse complement strand
TTTAAGGTATTAGAAACCCCTCTAAGATTTAATCTTTTCCTTTTTAATAAAAGAGATTTTTTTAAATAAAATATAGCGTTGTCAAAGTCCTTTAAATCACCATAAGATAATCCAATATTACTTAAACTTACCGCAATATTATCTTCATCTTTGGTAAGGCTATCAAATTGATAGGCTTTCTTATAAAACTCATTTGCCTTTAAAAAATCTTTTTGTTTACGATAGATGTTGGCTATTTGCCCGTAACAATTAGCAATAGCAACTGTATCTTTTTGTGACTCACTTATTTTAAGCGACTTAAAGTTATAACTTAACGCTGTAGCATAATTATCAGATGATTTATATAGTACCGAGTATTCATAATATACCTTAGCTAAATATGATTTATTATTTATTTTAGAGGCTATATCTTCTGCTTTAATTAAAGCATTTTTTGATTTAACAACACTAGAGTTTAAAACATAAAAGTGTGCCAGGCGATTTAAAAGCACAATTTTACCTTCAGGATAATTTATTTTTTCAGCCAGCTGATAAGCTTGTTGATACGTTTTATAAAAACTAGTGCTGTCATTATATTGCGCATAAAAATTTAACAAATCAGATTGAATACATACTTTTTCTGTATCTGATTTAGTTGTTTTAAGGAGGTTTATTAATGAATCAATTTTTTTATCTTGAGCATAAACTCTTCCAAAGCAAAATAATAAGACAACAATTAGTATCTTTTTCATTTTACACTAATCCTGATTCTTTTTCTTAACCATGGTTAAAATGGTAGCAATACCAACCGTATCGCCGGTTGCACCATCAACTCCCAATTTATCGCGTACTTCTTGTGTACTGGCATCATAAATATCAACCAACCATTTTACAATACCTACTTTTACTTCTTCGCCATTTGCCGCAGATAATGGTTTATCGTTTTCAATTTTTTCTTTGCAGGTAAAACGCACGCCAATGGTCATGCCCGGATAAATAGGCTTGGTAAAGCGGCATTCATCAATACCATAGTTTAACAACACGGGGCCTTTTGGTGGATCTACAAATAAACCTGCAGCACGCGATAACACAAAGTAACCATGTGCTACTGTACGTTTAAAGATTGTTCCATCTAATGCTTCCGGTTGAAGATGCGCATAGAATTTATCTCCGCTTAGGTTAGCAAAGTTTACTAAATCACTTTCTTCAACGGTATGTGTATGCGTAATTAATGTTTCGCTTACTTCTAAATCTTCAAAGTATTGACGGAACGGATGTACATCTTTTATAATTTGTTTTCCGCCTTGTTGGTAGCTGTTTAAAATAGCTGTAATAGTTGTTGGAGTACCTTGTATAGCGGTACGCTGTAAGTAATGAAACACACCGCGATTGCCACCCATTTCTTCGCCACCACCTGCCCTACCCGGACCACCATGCACCAACATGGGCAATGGAGAACCATGCCCTGTGCTTTCTTTAGCGCACTCTGCATTCAATACTAAAATACGTCCGTGCATACAAGCAGCACCAATAACATACATGCGTGCAATTTTATCATCGGCTGTAATAATAGAACTTACTAATGAACCTTTGCCCATTTTAGAAAGCTTGATAGCTTCATCCAAATCTTTATACGGCATTAATGTACTAACCGGACCAAAAGCTTCTACGCTATGGCAATCCAAGTTTTTAAACGGACTATCATTTAAGAAAATAATAGGCGGCATAAATGCACCTTTATTTTTATCGGCACCTTTAACTTCAAACTTTTCAAAATCGCCAATAATTATTTTTTGAGATTTAGAAAGCAACTCCACTTTTTCTTTTACTTCTTTTAATTGCGCTAAGCCTGCCAAAGAGCCCATGCGTACACCTTCCACATTAGGATCTCCAATAATGTTAGAAGCCAAACGTTTACCTAAAGCAATTTGCACATCTTCTACCATGTTTTCAGGCACGATGATACGACGAACCGCAGTACATTTTTGTCCGGCTTTGGTGGTAATCTCTCTGCAAACCTCTTTAATAAAAATATCAAACTCGGGCATTGATGGAGTAACATCACTTCCCAGCACACAACAGTTTAAAGAATCGGCTTCCATATTAAAATGAACAGACTCTTCTAACAAATGTTTATTTGATTTTAGCATTTTACCTGTAGATGCAGAGCCCGTAAAGGTTACCACATCCTGATTCATGGTATAATCTAAAATGCCGTTAGCGCTACCGCAAATTAATTGTAAAGCACCTTCGGGTAAAATTTTAGAAGCAATAATTTCTTTTACAACGGCTTCTGTCAAAAAAGAAGTAACGGTTGCAGGCTTAACAATAGCAGGCATACCGGCCAACCAGTTAACCGCTACTTTTTCTAACATACCCCAAACCGGGAAGTTAAATGCATTAATGTGTATGGCAACACCCTCTTTAGGCACACAAATATGGTGGCCAATAAACGTGTTGTTCTTACCTAATTTGGCCACATCGCCATCATAGCAATAGGTTTCGTTTGGAAACTGACGGCGCAATGATGCATACGAAAATAAATTACCAATGCCGCCTTCAATATCTACCCAGCTATCAGCACGGGTAGCACCTGTAGCCCAGCTTACTTTATAAAAATCTTCTTTTTTACTTTGTAAATGTATGGCCAATGCTTTTAGCATCATACCACGTTCTTGAAACGTCATTTTACGAAGCTTAGGCCCACCAACGTTACGGGCGTACTCGCACATTTTTTCAAAATCCAAGCCTTTAGAGGATGTAGTTGCAACAACATCTCCCGTAATGGCATTAAATAATTCTTGTCCTTTATCTGCTCCGGCAACCCATTGCCCGCAAGCGTAGTTATGTAGTGTGTTCATGTACGTTTATGAGATTAAAAAATCAATTAGCCAAATATACTAAAATGTAGAAAGATTTGGTTTGTAGTTTTGGCTATACAAGCATATTTATGGTTGTTCTTTTTGCTTGACCAAAAAGAAGGGCAAATATGCTAAACGCATATTTGAGCCAGGCTGCGCGGCTGTGTCAAGAAAGTTCCGATCTCCTGCGCACAAGGCCAAACTGCTCCGCGGACTTTCGGGCAACCCGCTGACATATTTAAAACTTGATTTTAATTAGTATCCTTACGTGTAAAGCGAACATGGGACTGCTTAAGTTTTAAACAAAAAAAAGCAACCTGCTTTCTCAAACAGGTTGCCTCATGAGCACCAACCTTAATCACCAATAAAGGAGGGCGATAAAAAATTACGATCTCACTATTTGTGCGTGTATAGCGCCGCAGGCATCGCCCAAAACACCTTTGTTGCTTTCATAGCGGGCAATATACCAGGCATATACCGATACATTAGCGGCAAAGGCACTTAGGTCGGCATCGGCAAAGCTGCTTAGCACACTGCCGCGCTTGGCGTTGCCTACAAACATATACTGGTTAATGCCTGTTGGAGCTGTAGTGCCTATATAGCGATACACTTTGGCAAACTTAATGCCATCTGGCAAGGCATAACTGGTAGGTGTTTCGGGGTTGGTAACACTTATACGATGCTCGCCCACATCATACTTTTTTATAACCAACACAGGTTTGCCAGCACTGGCACCGGTACCTAACGCAATACCGCCCACACTGCGCGCGGTGGCAGCACCCTGGTGACTAACACCTGCCAAAGGCGAGTTGCGTTTTACCCTAAACGTTTCGCAATCGTTAATGGTGCCGCCCAGCGCCACTTTATCTAGCAAATGAAAACCAACCAGTACATCGTTATCATACTTTTTGGTGCTTTTTATCAGTATGTTCATTTGGTCTGTAATACTGGTGTTGTTGTGGTTCTCATCTGCATATTGCGGATAGAGGGCATCGCTTTGCGTTCCAAAGCTTGTCCACTGGGCGCTTTGGGCGGCTGTCCAGCCCCAGTTTTGCCATTTTTTAGTTGTGGTAGGTATACCTGCCGATAGTTGTAAATTGTCGGTGTTTTGCATGTATACTGCAAACGCCGACGCCTTGTTGGGAATTCTCCCCATTGTTTTTGTTGCCATTTTTAATTGTTTTTAATTGGTTAATATTTATTTAAGTTTCGTTTCATTTATTTTAAGTCGCCTTAAAGTCGGCTTAAGTAACCTTTCAATCATTTTAAGGCGCCTTAAACTCACGCTAAGGTTCCTTAAAATAGTTGTAGCCTTAGCAAACTTTGTTTTTACCTAAGCTTGTTTTGTTTACAAAGAACGTTGTGTGCTGCCTGCCTTTGCGGGGCTGTAGCCCGGCTTGGTTGCGTTATATTAAAGTTACGGCGGGCTTGGCGCAAAAGCAATGGGCAAAAACTTGTATTTTTTAAACGGTAGTAAAAACTTTTTTAATGGTAGTGTTTTTAAAACAAGCGGTTGCTTTTAACAATTAAACGGTTTTTAAAAACAGCTAAAAAAGGCCTTTTTACAGCTGTAAAATGATTTTGAAACAAAAAATTCTGCGTGTTTTTTGTTTATGTTTGTGTAAGGCTTGGCTATGTAATTATTTGTATGATTGTATAAAGCGGGTAGTCATATGAAATTATTCAAGACACCAGAGTTTGCGATGAAAATTGTATTTTTGAAATAAATAAGAGGACGAATGAATAATGAAACCTTTGGTATTACTTTTCAATATGCAATTTGTATTAAATACAAACTTAAGAATAATATTTCTTTAGACAGAGTTGACAAAAAATTACTGGCTATTTTTTTGAATTCTAAAATAATTAATAAAATATTTCGGGGTAAAAGACCTGTTGAATATTTGTCTGATTCGAAAGAATTCACTTCTCCTTTTATAAAAAAATGTCCTCATAATTTTCTTTTGTCAAATGACGAAACCTTCTCCGTAAGAACATTTCAAGGAAGCGGTAAAATGTTTGCCCCAAAAGTTGTTGGACAAGCTGGAGATGAAACTTTCAATCATTTCTTTGGGCATTTATCAACAGAAGAAATTTCAAGAAATAACTTCAAAGAATTTTGCTTAAATCATATTGACGAAATGTTACCAATCATTGTAGATTATGCATTAGTTAGTGATTTCAATTGTTGGTTTTACATTGAAGGCAAAACGTTCAATTACAAAATCCTAAAAAGAGATGATTTACCTGAATTGACATTTGACTATAAAAATTTCACTTTTACTAGGCCAACATCAAATGAATGGGTTGAGTCAAATACAATAAAATACAAAGGGAAAATGGTTTTAGAATTACAATTACATACATTTAAAGCTGCTTAAAAAATATTATGGAAAAACTGCTTTTAAGAATAAAAATTACTCATAATCTAACAAATGATGATGTTAGAGAAATTGCTATGAATATAGTTGATGCTTTCGTTGAAGAAAATTTAATTGAAGACAATACAGATACAAATGATGATACCGAATTTGCTTTTCAAGATATTATTCATAAAAAGCTAAACGAAATTTTTAATATTAAAGAAGATTAATGTTATGGATTATATTAGTTCTGAACCCGAATTTTTCAAGTTCTTAACCGAAGTTGAAAACATAACCAAAAACACAAGAACGAACTATATTTCTTGGTTAAGATTTTTATCGCAATATCATTTAATTGATGATAAAATATCTGAATTTACATTTTCAAAAATAATTGAGATGGAAATTATAGCCAAAAATGAAAGGAACTTTTATACCAAAGAAAAAGATATTAGCAACTTTAAATCTGCATTAAATAAATATTTGAAGTATATCAAAGAAGACTTTAGCACGAAAATTTACTTGGAGATTGAGGATAAAGTAACTGAAATTAAAGATGATAAGAAAATTCCAATTACTGAAAAACAAAATCTAACACTTTCAAGAATTGGTCAAGGTAAATTTAGAAATGAATTAATAAATTATTGGTCTGGTTGTTCTATTTCTAAATTAGACAAAGTAAATCTATTGGTTGCTTCTCATATAAAACCTTGGAGAGAAAGTAATAATTTTGAAAGATTAGATGTTTTTAATGGCTTATTACTTCTTCCAAATTATGATAAACTTTTCGATAAAGGATATATTAATTTTGATGATAAAGGAAAAATTAGAATTTCTAAATATCTCAATGAAAATGATTTAAAAATTTTGAATGTAAATCCTGAAATCAAATTGATAAATATTGAAACTAAACACAAGGAATATCTTCAATATCACAACGAAAATTGTTTTATTAAATAATTGGGTTGCGTTAGGGATTGCAGTGGAGATCCTTTTGTTTTTTTCTTTAAAAAACAAAAGATTGAAACGGAAAGCCCGACCCTTGTGGTAACGCCCGAATGAATTTACTTCCGCAGATTTATTTTGTGGAGCAGGCGGAATGGCTAAAGGTTTTGAAATGGCTGGATTCAATCAAGTTTGCGGCTTAGATTGGTTCAAAGAAGCAGGAATGACCTATAGAGAAAATTTTTCTCATCCTTTAATTGAAGGCGATATAACCCAAAGAGAAATAAAAGACAAATTCATAAACACTGTAAAAGAAAAACTAAATGGAAAGAACCTAACGGTTCTTTCCGGTGGTTTTCCGTGTCAGGGTTTCAGTATGTCAGGCAACAGAGTTGTTGAAGACCCTAGAAATTCTTTGTACAAAGATATGTTAGAAATTATCAAAGAACTACAACCTGAATTTATTGTTGCCGAAAATGTAAAAGGATTACGCTCTATGTTAAAAGGAAAAGTTGAGGACAAAATAAAAGCTGACATTAGAAAACTTGGTTATGTTGTGAATGTAACTGTTCTTAATTCTGCAGATTATTATGTTCCGCAGAAAAGAGAAAGAATTATTTTTATTGCAAACAGAATTGGAAAAAAGAATTTTCATCCAGCACCACTTTTAGAATCTGATTCATACATAACTACCAAAGAAGCAATTGGAGATTTGGTAAAACTAAAAGACAATCCGAAGTTTAATCACGTTAGAACAAATCACAATGATGATATGAAGGAAAGATTGGCAAAAGTTCCCGAAGGTAAAAGCCTTTATGACAAATATTCGGATTCATGGAAAAAATGTCCGTGGAATGAGGCAAGTTGTACAATTAAAGAAAATCATGGTGGTGTAAATATTCATCCAATTGAGCCAAGAGTTATAACAGTAAGAGAAATGGCAAGGTTACAATCATTTCCAGACAATTTTATATTTAAAGGGACAAAATCTAAACAAATGGTGCAAATTGGAAATGCAGTTCCGCCATTGTTGGCAAAAGCAATTGCATTATCGATTAAACAAACTCTAAAAAAATAACTTCATATAACAGCGGTTTGGCAAAAGTGGCGGTTCAGTGCTCCGAAGACAAATTTGCGGGTATAGACAAGAGAAATTATTAATTAATTGGTATAAGTTAATTACCTAAAATTAA
>CAIXZI010000169.1 GCA_903923915.1 uncultured Bacteroidota bacterium | reverse complement strand
GCCAATGTATATGCCCCGTTTGAAGAATTTACAGATTACACCCCACCTATAACCGTGCACAACCAACTGCGCCTGGTGCTCAATGACCAGTATACCGAACAAAGCGCCACTGCTGCACTGAAACGCTCTGTGGATGCAATGATAGCAAGGAATGGGTTGAGGTTGAAGAAGTGATCATCTCTAAATCTTGATATAATGACTGCGGAAGAATTAAAAGACCTGCGGGAAAAGACAAAAGCACACATAGACCGCGCAGATAAGCCTGTACTGCGTATGCTGAAAGCCTACTGGAGGTTAATGAAACTTACGTGGCAGAGGCTAAGAGCTTTACGGTATTGAATGTTGAGGATAAAGATTTTAGGTTTGATAGAGATGAGGCTAATGAGCGACATCAGTAAAAAATGGCATAGAAGTGTTTACTTTTTCATGTTGAAGCTGCATATAATTACACCATCCAAGCACAGTAACAAACCCTGATTCGTTAATATCAAATACTACTCCAAAGACTTTTGGATATTTTGGAGATGAAAAGCCAACAGATATTTTATCTGTAAAGCAACTGCACCTATCTCGGAATGCTTTGATTTTATTAGATCCATCACCACGAATCATGTCAAAATGTTCTTCAAAACATTTAACCCAGTTCCACTTAGTTAAAACGCCTATCTTCTCAGGTTGCTGAACGAAAAGTTCTTTTAGCTTATCAAGATCAAGGTTTTCAAGAGCGAGGACAAATTCTACTAATTGGGCATGTTCATAATCGAATGGATTAATAATGTCAATGGTAATATTATTTTGTTCAGGACAAGTGGTACAGGACTGCATGGAAGTAATGATTTTGTATAGTAAATAAATTATATTTAATGATGTCAGTAGAATAAAAGCTATAAGAAAATGTGATTATAAAAATATTTCCATAGTGGGAAATCTCAATAAAATCTGAATTTATTTTTATGCAGCTCATTTCGCCCTTTCTATAAACGTTTCAAATTTTTTTGTAAGTTCTAAATTGCCTTAAAAAAGTTGCAGCAATTTTCTTTTACCCACTCGCCAAGATATTGTTTTTAGTAGACGTTATTCCTTTTTTGATAATCTTTTGTATTTTTCTAAAAAATTTGCTACCATGTAAAAAATCAACACTACGATTCCACAACTATTATTTTATAGTAATTGTAGATACTACTTCGATATACCTATGTGATCAGTAAAAGTATTGCAAATCTATAGATTATAGAGACTAATAAAAATATTTTTTTAATTCTTAATGCTTTAAATCTCCGTCAATGAAATTGTCCGAACTGTTTAAACGAGAAGAAAGACTTCTATTAACTGAAGAACAAATTGTTAGTTAGAGTGGTCTCAAAACAAAATAGATATTCTATTCAGAAAGAACTTAGTAATAGCAAATAAACACGTAGGCATATTGGATATAAGGCTTCAATACAAGGAACAAGAATGCGTGGTAAATGTTTATTTTTCACCAACAAATTCAGCGGGAGTTCATTCAGGAAGTATAATTGCTAAGGCTAAGACATTCAATTTCCCTACAAGTTATAGTGAAGATATGAACACTTTTTTTGTTTCTTTTTTATCTTGTATGCATGACTTAATTTATCAATCTGCTTTTATAAAGTTGCTTTCAAAAAATAAACTTGCTGTAGAGCCCAAATAAAAATATACACAATAAGTCAAAGAAAAGTTTTACTGCCTTTTTCGTTGGTAAATTCTGAGTTATATATTGCCTATGGGTAATATTACTCATAATTAAAAAGTAATCTGTATGAATAATGACATTC
>CAIXZI010000168.1 GCA_903923915.1 uncultured Bacteroidota bacterium | reverse complement strand
CCACTAAGCAAAGCCGCAGAACATTAGGCAACATTTTATGAGGTTCTACAAACACAGCGGTAAAAATTAGCCATTGGTATAGGTCAATTACCTAAAATTAATTTTATACCACTCCTGAAAAGAAATTAAGGCGTAAATAATGGAAGAATTATCTTCTCTTCCGTTTACGTGTTTATCAATTACTTTATCAATTGCATCAACCGAAAACCCATTAAAATTGGCAAAGAAAGACCTGTCTAATAAAGCGTTAATGGTTTTAGTGTTGCTAAAAATACTGCGCAAAGGCATGCCAAAGCCGGCTTTGCGGCGGTTGATAACATAATCGGGCAATTGGGTTTTAAAAGTATCTTTTAAAATACGTTTAAATTTTCCGGTAGATGTTAATTTATAATTACGTGGTATGCTATACGCAAATTCAATAATGCGATGATCTAAAAAGGGTACACGGCATTCAACCGAATTAGCCATGGCCATTCTATCCGTATAATGTAAATTTTTTACCAAAAAGTTCTCCATTTCAAAGTGGGATAAAGAATCGAAAACATCATTTCCTTTTGGGAAATAAGCCGACATCATTTCTGTTGCAGCATTTTTATCTCCATGATAAACAGAAGAAGAATTATCAAAATCACCAACGATATTAAATAAAGCGTATTTGTAATTTGGGTAGGAGCTGTACTTACCCATTTTATGAATATAGCGACGGTAGGCCAAAAACTTGCCTTTACCCTGATTAACTTTAGATGCTAAATTTCCAATACCACTTGAAATTACGTGAGGCAATTTATCTAAATACTGTGAAGAAATAAGGGTAAGCATTTGTCCGGCATAGCCTAAAAACAATTCATCTGCCCCCATGCCCGATAAAATAACTTTAGATGTTTTTGCAGCATCTTTGGTAATTAAATAAGAAGGGATTTGAGAACCGTCAGCAATAAGGTCTTCAGAGTAAAAGAGTGTTTTGCGAATCATTTCTATACTCGCTTCATCACTGCCTATATCTGCATAACGAAAATTTAAGTCCCATTGCTTTGCCAGTTTCTCAGCATAATAATAATCAGAAGTTGTGCCTTCTTTTTGTAAATCCTTTTCAGATTTACGTGCGCAATAATGCTTAATATCTTTTCTATCTTTTAAGAAATAAGCAAGGATAGAAGAGTCTAAGCCACCTGAAAGAAAATTACCAATAGGCACATCAGCCATCAAACGTATTTGCGAACTATCTTTTATCAGTTCAAATAAACAATCTTGCGCGTTGGCATATGAAAGGGTTGCGTAATTGTTATTTTTTTCTACCTGCCAGTATTTAGTTATGGCGAAGGTATTTTTATCCATATCAAATTCTAAATAAGATGCTGGCGGCAAACGATGAATGTTTTTGTAAAGTGTTTTTTGCTGCGGACTATATTTAAAAACAAAATAATTTAAAATCTCATCATTATTTAAAACAGGCTCTATACCTGCTGCCAGCATTGATTTTATCTCTGATGCAAAAACAAATCTCTCATTATCCTGATAGTAATAAAGAGGCTTCACCCCTACTCTATCTCTTATTAAATAAAGCTTGTTTTTAGGTTTATCAAAAATGCTAATGGCAAAATCGCCGTTTAGTTCTTTAATAAAATCTATGCCAAATTTTTCATAGAGTTTTAAAACAACTTCAGTATCTGTT
>CAIXZI010000167.1 GCA_903923915.1 uncultured Bacteroidota bacterium | reverse complement strand
TCTTTTGGATTAAAATTTTCATCAATTAAAAAACCTGTGTTATCATTTACAACTTCAGGAATGCCACAAACAGCGGTCCCCATAGCAGGAATTCCATAAGCAATTGATTCCATTATTGAAAATGGTAAGCCTTCACTTCTTGTTGTTGTAATAAACAAATCGCAAGCATTTTTTTTATAATATTCTTCAACAGATGGAATAAATCCTAAAAACTCGCTTTCAATATTTGACGGAAGCATTAATGCACTTTTTTTTATTTCATCTAACAAAGGCCCTTCACCAATGTGAGTCCATTTTAAGGAAATGTTTATATGTTTAAGAATTTCAATAATTAGATTTACTCTCTTCAATTCTATCAAAAAAGAACATGACACTAAATGAAAAACGGCTGATTCATTAAAAGGATTTATACAATTGCTATCTTCAAGCCCTAAGTAAGAATATGAAACTTTGGAAGAAAATGATGGGTATAATTTTTTTATTAACTCGGCTCCCCATCTACTGTTTGCCACTAAGTTATTAATTTGCTTTAACTCAATTTCTCTATATAAAAAAAAACCTAAAGAGTTTTGAGCCGGATCGTAATCATAACCCAAAGCACGCGAAACAAATTGTTGGTTAATTTTTTTTCTGGATTTAAGTAAAGCAAATTGTATAAATGGAGTTTTAAACCAATAAAAATAAAGTAGCGATGCTTCTTTTAAATAATCTTTATATGCAGCATAATACAAATCGCTTTCTTCTAACAAAATAGCTAAATCTATTAGGGTAGCTGAAGAATGTTTAATATAATACAATCTTTTTTTTGACTGAAATAACAGGTAAATAAAATAATAGAGTATTTTAAATACATGCTTAAATACATAATGGCGTATTTTCTTTTTAGCTTCAAATTTTACAGTTATATCTATAACACGACAGTTACTTGGAAGGCCTCTTTTATCTCCATCTTTGGTATGAGGAAAAATAAATACTTCTTTAAAATTTTGCGCTAAATAATTTATCTCTGATTCTAAAAATTGCTCTCCTTTTCCATAAGGAAATGCATTTGTAAAAAGAAATACTTTTTGGTTCGACACTATCTTTTAACCAGTTTTTTTATAAATAAAGGCAACAACAGCACTCTAGCAAAGTAAAAAATTTCATTTATTTTTTTGGATGATACTTTTGTAAGATAAAACATATATAGCTTTATCTTATCTGCATAACTTAAAGACTCTATGTAATTAAAAATAATTTTACGGATACCTGTTACAATAATTTTAGATTGGTTTAAAGCCGCTAAACTCCAAATACTATCATAATAATAATTAGGAATGCTTCGTTTAATTTTATCCATTATTCCAACCGGAACGCCTGACGATTGCATAATAGAAATATTAATCAACTCACATTCTTGCCTAAATTTATCTAAAAGGCTTACAGTTTTAGATTGTCCGTGGAGTCTAAACTTAACCAACTTATCTTCTATATAAATAATATTTTTTGCTCCTTTTTTGGCTAAGTAGCGGTGAAAAAGCTCTAAGTCCATGCAATAATGCAGGTTTTGTACAATTCCGTTTAGTTCTTTAATGATAGATAGTTTCCAAAAAGTACCTGGTTGGTTCATATCTGCATCAAAAACTTTTTCTTCCAAATTTTTAATTTGCACCATGCGATGCGTAAAATTGGTTTTATATCCTTCGGGCAAATCAT
>CAIXZI010000166.1 GCA_903923915.1 uncultured Bacteroidota bacterium | reverse complement strand
TTATCTGAAAAAAGAAAGGATGAAATTATTGTTGCAGCAAAACAATTAGATACTTTTTTACTAAACCCCATTAAACAAGTATTGGGCCCCGAGTACAGTTATGGCGAAATTAGATTAGCACTTGCTTCGCATTTGAGTGCGGATAATTAATTCTCGCTCAACTCACATTCAAAAATCTCTGCGAAATATTTTTTAAATCTGCGTTTAACTTCTTCCATATCAACCTTTCTACCAAGTTCTTTTTCGAGAGAAGTCACAGCTTTATCTGTAATGCCACAGGGTACAATGTGCTGAAAATAACCCATATCAGCATTTATATTAAACGCTAAGCCATGCTTGGTAACCCACCTGCTGCAATGCACACCAATGGCGCAAATTTTACGGGCTTTCTTTGTATCGGCATCTAACCACACACCGGTTTCGCCTGTGCTACGAGCAGCTTTAATACCGTAATCATCCAAAATTTTAATAACAACTTCTTCAAGCAAACGCAAATATTTATGTATATCGGTAAAGAAATTTTCTAAATCTAAAATGGGGTAAACCACTAATTGTCCGGGACCATGATAGGTTATGTCTCCACCACGATTTATTTTATAATACGTTGCGTTGATGCCTTTTAAAAATTCGGTAGAGATTAATAA
The DNA here is from genome assembly GCA_903923915.1 of uncultured Bacteroidota bacterium. Taxonomy (GTDB): domain Bacteria; phylum Bacteroidota; class Bacteroidia; order B-17B0; family Aurantibacillaceae; genus PALSA-968. The sequence goes on along the minus strand of CAIXZI010000166.1, from coordinate 12,328 downwards.
ATTATTTTCATCGCCACTTTTGCCAAGCGTATAAACGTGCGGGTGTTCTACAAACAACATATAATTATTAGTGGTTTGCTGCGCCGAATCAGGCAACGAACGATTCAATGTTTTTTGCGCAACAATTTTTTGCTGTATTTCTTCCTGATAATCCCAGCAAATCTTATAATCAATCAGCCCAAGATCTTCACATAAAACCCGTTTGTTTTTTTCGGGCATGATTAATCGTCGGTAGGTTCTGCAGCTTTTTTAAATCCGGCTTTTTTCGGTTTAATTTTCTTTGGCCAAATAATATTTACCAACTGATTATCTTTGGTAATAAGTGTTTTGCTAATGCCGCTTGAAATAGTAATGTCTTTTACGTCGTTCTTCCAAATACGTTGCACAGCATCATAGGTACCATCATCTAACATAATAAAAAAGGTTTCTACCTTGTGGTCTTTTACAACTGCTTTCCCTTGAAAACATTCAGCATTAGCTCCGTTTCTAAATGTAACAATTACATCTAAATAAGTTCCGTCTGCAATATCTTCAGCCCCACGTTCGTCAAATTTTTGAGCCCATTTATTGTAGCAGTTTAAATCTACTTTTACAGTTTCTTGTGAAAAAAGATTTAGTGAAAACGTAAGTGCTAAAAGCGTAATTATTTTCTGCATGATTTTTAGTTTTATTTAACAATATAAATTTTGCCTTAATAAGTTTACTAAATTTATATCCGTTAAAAGTAAAAAATATTTCTTAATAAAAAATTATGCTGGTTAAAGTATATGGATGTGCGGTTTACGGCATATTGGCTACCAAAATTACTGTTGAAGTAAACATTGTGCCCGGTGTAAATTTTTATTTGGTTGGTTTGCCCGATAATGCTGTTAAAGAGAGCCACCAACGCATTGATGCCGCGTTAAAAAATAATGGATATAAAATTCCGGGCAAACAAATTACCGTTAATATGGCGCCCGCCGATATTAAAAAAGAAGGGTCGTCATATGATTTAACATTAGCCATAGGCATACTGGCGGCATCTGAGCAAATAAAGATTGATATGTTACCCGATTATGTAATTATGGGTGAGCTTGCTTTAGATGGATTTATCCGTCCTATAAAAGGTGTGTTACCTATTGCTATAAAAGCAAAAGAAGAAGGCTTTAAAGCTATTATTGTTCCCAAAGAAAATGCAGCAGAAGCCTCTGTGGTTGAGGGCTTGGAGGTGTATGCAGCTCATCATATAAAAGACGTAATTGCTTTTTTTGATGGAGATATTTCTGCTTTAGAAAAACTGCATTTTAATGCCAAGAAATTTTTTCATCCCGATGAAAGCCTTGATATTCCTGATTTTTCGGATGTACGCGGACAAGAAAACATTAAACGCGCTTTTGAAATTGCAGCTTCTGGCGGACATAATGTTTTACTGATAGGCCCTCCAGGAGCAGGAAAGACAATGCTTTCTAAAAGATTACCTTCTGTTTTACCTCCACTAACTTTAAACGAAGCGCTTGAAACTACTAAGATACATAGCGTAACTGGCAGGCTGGGCAAGGGTGGTGGCTTGGTTGTACAACGTCCGTTTAGAAATCCGCATCATACAATTTCTGATGTTGCTTTAGTCGGCGGCGGTGTTAATCCACAACCGGGAGAAATTTCTTTAGCCCATAACGGCGTTTTATTTTTAGATGAATTGCCCGAGTTTAAACGCACGGTTTTAGAAGTGATGCGCCAACCGATGGAAGACAGATGCGTAACTATTTCTCGTGCAAAATTTTCAGTAGAATATCCGGCAAGCTTTATGTTGGTTGCATCTATGAACCCTTGTCCTTGTGGATATTACAACCACCCCGAAAAAGAATGTGTTTGTGCGCCCGGCATTGTACAAAAATACCTTAACAAAGTTTCTGGTCCATTATTAGATAGAATTGATATACATATTGAAGTTACGCCTGTGCCTTTTGGTGAGCTTAGTAAAGAGCGAAATGCTGAAAAAAGTGCCGACATAAGAATGCGCGTTATTGCTGCAAGAGAAATACAGAAAAAACGGTTCGAAAAAAATGAAGGTGTTTACAGCAACTCGCAAATGACAACTAAAATGCTGCAAACCCATTGCGATTTAGATGAAGCTTGTAAAAATCTTCTAAAAAATGCGATGGAACGTTTAGGTTTATCTGCCCGAGCCTATGACCGAATTTTAAAAGTTAGTCGCACCATTGCAGATTTAGATACAAGCGAAACTATCTTGCCAAATCACATTGCAGAGGCTATACAATACCGCAGTTTAGACAGAGATAGTTGGGCGGGGTAATTACAGTAAACAAGTTTCAATTATCAGGTAAGGTGCTGTTTTAGAATAATGTTGGATGTGCGTTGTCATGTTGAGCTTGTCGAAACACCTGTGTGGCAACCCACATCCTTCGGCAGGCTTAGGATGACCTCGTCAACAAAAAACGAACACTTACTCTTTTGTAGTAACTTTTTCAGCTAACTTTCTGGCGTTTGGAATGATGATAAACGCAGCAACATAAGCCACCGGAAGCATTACGCTCCACGCTTTCAAAAACTTTATTTCCCAATCTGGCCCGAAACCGTAGTTACGCATAAGCCCTACAAAAGCCATTATCAACGTCATGGGTATAACAACAAATAAAGTATTTACGTATCTAAAATATTTTTTACTCATAATTTTTGGTCGCTTTTTCTTTCATGTTTATAAAAACAAGAAGGGCCAATGGACAAGCTATGTTTGCAAATCGCTCCATAAATTCAGGCACTCCTTGTCCGGCAATTATACGACTTAAAGCTGTAATAAACGTCCAAAAAATAGCCCAATACAAAATAGCCTTATAGGGTTTTACTAAAATAGTGAGGGCAATAAGAATATCTAAAATTCCAATTAAGGGCAACATCTTTGCTGCCATTTCTGACGAAAAACCAAAGGCTGTTACAAGAATTATCCAGGATGGTTTAACGAGTAAGGCTGTGCAACCGTGCCCTATAAAAGTGCCGAAAACACCAACTCGCAAAACCCACTCAATAACATTGGGCTTATAAACTTTCTCCACTTTTATAAGCAGATTATTTACTAAGTATTAGCATGGCATTATCTTTTTGATTTCCCACCATAACTGATACCGTATAAATTCCTTTTGCATGCTTAGACATATCGTGTTTTATATCTATTTCTGTTTGAAGTTTATTTGCTTTTATGGTATCAATTTCTTTTCCGGCGGCATCAAATATTTTTATTAAAACCTCTCCCATTTCTTCTGAAGAATAGTGTAAAGTAAAACTGTTTTCAACCGGGTTTGGAAAAATGGTTATTGGGTTAAATTTTTGTTTAAACACGCCAACGCCTGTAGTGTTACACGCTTGTAACCCGGTTTTATTAAACGTAACCGAATCTATAATGGCGTTGTTTTGGTCGTAGGCTTTCAAACTAATTTTGCATCCGTTTACATCGCAAAAAACATAATTATACGTTGAGTTAAATAAATTAATCGCCCATGCATCTGCCGTAGAGCCTTGTGTATAAAGCCCTGCGCCCGCACCTCCAGAAACCACCTCACATCTTCCTTGTCCGGCAGCGCTTCCGTATTGTGATACAGGTGCTGTTGAACTTACGTTTAAATTGACCGGTTTTGATCGTTGATAGTTATGGTCGTGCCCTGTAAAAACAATATCCACGCCATGATCGTCAAACAATTTCCAAATGGTTGAACGATACGAATTCATATCTCCCGCATGGTTTCCTACGGTAAAAAAAGCATGGTGCAACGAAATAATTTTCCAAACAATGGTTGGGTCTGAAGCTGCGTTTGTTAGCGTAGTTGTTAACCAATTTAATTGTGTAGAATTGCTTGGGTCGCAGCTGTTTATGGTAATAAATAAGGTGTTTCCGTATCTTACCGAGTAATATAGGTTTGTGCCGTTTGTTGTTGGAATATCCCACAAATTAGAAAACAAACTAGTGTTATATGAATCGTGATTTCCTTCGGCATGATATACTAGGTTGTTTTGCAAAAAGTTTGAACAGGCCGTAAAAAAAGTGTTGTATTGACTAGTAGATGTTCCTGTTAAGGTTAAATCACCATTAAACAAAGTTATGGCTGGTTTACGCGCTGTAACCAAATTAGATATAGTTGTTAGTGTAGCCGGATAATCTCTGCAATCTCCTAAGGCAGCAAAAGAATATATGTTTAAGTTAGGGTCTGGTGCTGTAGTAAACGTTTTTTGGGTAGTCCATGTGTGGCCATTAGAATCGTAAAGCTTATAGTAAATAGTAGAACTTGCAGTTACCGCTGGAAACTGGTATTTAAAAAACGAGATGCCTGAAGCATATCCGGTTCTTTTTGTTCCGGCAAAGCTACCTTTTTCAAAAGAGGTTGTGTATCCCCACTTTACAGAGTCGGCAGCCCCATTATTACTCCAGGTTACGGTTAAACCGTTTAGTGGGTCGCCACTACTTCCCCATCTTATTTGGTTGATGGTTGCTTTTGCGTAAAAAGTACATACCGCCAACCATACAATAATAAATATTTTTTTCTTCATGTTTTTAAATTGATTACACGTCAAATGTACCGTGCGATTCTGAAGCAAAGTTGTTTTTTAGGTTATGATTGTGTTAAGCACTGTTAATTTGTTGTGTTGTTTTTATTAAAACCTACACACAACAAATGCTTTACAAAAGACCTGTTTCATTAATTAAAGGGAGTCGAGAAAATGATGAGAAATTATTTGCCCTCGGTAAGACTTTTAAAGAAAGCCTTTGCTTTTTCGTTATTAGGATCTAGTTCTTTAACGATTGTCCAATAAGGTTTTGCTTTTTCGTTATCTTTAAGTTTTACATAATAATATCCTAAATAGCTGCAAGCCTCAATAACATTGCCTTTGTTAGCCATACGCTCTTCAGGTTTTACAACTTCAAGCGCTTTTTCGTAATAAGGTTTTGCAAGCCATTTGTCGTTTTTAGGGTCTAACTGTACGTTAGTTTTTCCTCTCCAAAAATAACCAACCGGATATGTTGGCGGACTAACCTGAATTAATTTAGAAAAACAAGTATCTGCTTTTACAAAATCTTTCGGGCCATAAAAATAAGCACGACCTAAATCGTAATAGTTTTGGCCGGTAAGTGTTTTACCGCAGGTAGGTAGTTTTTCGTAAGTAGCAATTGCTTTGTCGTATTTTTTAGCCTTCATCCAAATTTTACCAATCTCGCCATATAACTCACAGTTTTTTGTTGCATCTAAATCAATGGCTTTTTGTAATTCTAAAACACCTAAAGAATCTTTTCCGGTTTTAGAAAGTAAAATCCCTTTGTGTTTATAATCATCAGCTATGTAATTAAAGTTTTTGTTGCTTGTTTTTTGAAAAAATTTAGCCATTGCTTTAGAGCCTTTTGTATAAGCCGCTGTATCTGTTTTGTTGCCCATTTCATCATACGCATATCCTAACAAACGATATAAGTAAGCATCAACAGTATCTTTCTGCAAAATTTCTTCTATTTGTTTAATAGCATCTGCATATTGTTTGTTTTCATACAAAAAACCGGCATAACGACCTTTTGCGTAAAGACTGTTGCCATTTAACTCTAAATATTTTTTAGCTGATTCTACTGCATTATTATCCTGATTTGCCCTGTGATATAATTCTGCTTTTTCGATATAAGCAGGAGCAAAGGTTGGATCAATTTTTTCTGCTTCTTTATATTTATCTAAAGCCAATTGATAGTTGCGAGAACGAGACCACAATTTACCCTGACGAACAACCGCTTTTGAAGATTTTGGATTTAGTTTTTGTGCTTCTTCATATTCTTTAATAGCTGGACCACCTTCGGTTGGATGAAGTTCTAACAAAGCATCACCCTTTAAAATATGGGCTTCTGCATTTTTTGATTCTAATTTTAAAGCTTCGTCTAACAAAGTAATTGCTTGCGCCGGATTTTTTGTTGGAGCTGTTATATACGCATCAGCAAGCTCTATAAGTGTATTTGCGTTTTTTACCCCTAATGTTTTTGCTTTAAACAAATTACTGTTTGCATCAGCCTCTTTGCCCTGCAATAAAAGCACTTTACCAATACCAACTAAATTTAAACCATTGGTTGGTTGAGCATCTGCACCTTTTTTATACATAATAAGAGCAGAATCTGGGTTATTATTCTTAAAAAAGTTTTCGCCGTAGTAAAAATAATTTTCGCCTTTGCTTGGTTCTTTGCTTATTAGTTGTCTAAATTCGGCGCCAGCCAAATCAAAACGTTCGTTTTCGGTTTTTGTAATGGCTTCTTGTAAATTTTGTGCATTTGCCATTTGCAATACACTTGCCGAACCAATAATTGTAAAGAAAAACTTATTCATAAATGTCTGTTTTAAAGATGTACAAAAATACTATTTACCAATTGCGTGCCAAATTTTTATTTGCCTGTTTTGGTTGTTTAACCACTAAACGCAGATTATCCGATTTTAGTATTAATTACTGTTGTTTGCGTTAGGGATTGAAACGGAAATCCTTTTAAGTAATCTTAAAAGATTGAAGTGAAAAGCCCGACGGTTGTACCCAACCGGAACGCCCAAAAACTATTTCAAGCCATCTAATTCTTTCCAAACAAAATCGGCCACAGAAGACATATACGTATCCGAAAAATCGAATTTAATACCTGCGGCTTTATACACATCAGGAATTGAAACCGTGTAGCCCAACGACAAGGCATCTTTATATTGCTGAATGGCTTGCGGCGCATTATGCATAAAATTTTTCCAAACCGCTAAAGCACCTAACTGCGCAAAACCGTATTCTATATAATAAAACGGCACTTCAAAAATGTGCAATTGCGAGTGCCACATGCGTTTTACATTGTCTTCTAAACCGTTGTAATCAAGTACACCGCTTTCGTATTCGTTATAGGTTTCAACCCAAAGTTTGTAGCGCTCTTCGGTGCTTTGCTTAGGGTTTTCGTATAATTTTTGCTGATACGCATCTACGCAAGCAATCCAACACAGTGTTTTAATTATTTTTTCAAGCTGCTCTTTTTTTGCACGATTTAAATCGGCGGCATCTTTATAAAAAATGTCCCAGCGTTTCATAGAAATTAATTCCATGCTCATAGAAGCCAACTCGGCAACCTCAGAAGGAACAGATTTAAACTCGTTAATCTTATAATCTTTGGTAAGGAAAGCGTGTACCGCATGTCCACCCTCGTGTACCATGGTTACTACATCGCGCTGCAAACCAACAGCATTCATAAATATAAAAGGCACACCACTTTCGTATAAAGGATAATTATAGCCACCCGGTGCTTTGCCCTTGCGCGAAGCCAAATCCAGGTGTTTCATTTCTTGCATAGTAGTTAAACATTCGCCAAAGTATTTATCAGTTACGTTAAAACATTCTATCGATTTTTTTAATAGTTCATCGGCTGTTTCAAACGGATGTAAAGGTTTGTTGTTGCCCGGATCAACTTCGCTATCCCACGGACGATAACTATCAACTTTTAATTCTTTTTTGCGTTGTTCATCAATAGCTTTGCTTAACGGAACAAAGTATTTTTTTATGCTGGCATGAAAACTTTTGCAATCGTCTTGATTGTAATCAAACCTGCCAAGTTCTTTAAACTTATAATCTCTATAGTTTTTGAAACCAGCATTCAGTGCGACCTGATTACGTAAATCAACTAACTCCTGAAACAATTTATTTAGCGCATCTTCATCTTGTTTTTTACGTGTTTGAATTAACGTATAAACTTCTTCCCTAATTTTTCTATCAGTGTTTTTTAAATATAACGCGGCTTGTTGAAGCGTTAATTCTTTGCCGTCGTATTTAATGGTTTGCTTGCCAGTAATAGATGCGTATTGCGAAGATTTAGTGGCAATTTGACTTTCTAACTCTATATTTTCTTCGCGAAACAAATCAATATTTTTTTTTGTTGTACGCAAATACGTAAAATATTTTTTCTGATCTAAATCATTAATAAAAGGAGAATCGATGAGTTTTTTGTTTAATTTGTCTGAAAATGGCGCAACTTTTGGGCTAATCTCTGTTACAAAAAACTCGTAGCTTTTGCTTAGTTCCGGGTTTTCGGTATCGCAGCTTTGTTTAATGTAACGCCACGCTAAGTTCTCGCTCACGGCAGCTTCCAGCTCATTTACATCAAGCATCCATTTTTCTAATTCTTGAGAAGAAGAAAGTCTTCTTTCTAACAGCTCGTTATAAATAGATTCTAAGTCGTTCCAGGTTTTAATATCAAAATTTGCCGGAAGATATTTTCTGTTTGTTTTTTGTGTTGTGTTCATGGAACTAAATTTATTGTTTTGTTAATCTGTTACTTGTCATTATTTTGATAAAGTCTTAGAAGAACCGCTATTTTTAGAAGACTATCCGTTAATTTGCTAAGTTTTTTGTTTGGTTCATAAGTATCGAAACTTTCACAATTATATGTTTTTATATTTGTTGTGATAGCTAAAGTGGACGTTGATGCATCAAACGCTCTATAATTTGTTGGGGCTGGCAGGTTTGCCAAATCTTCTAATTTATGCTCGGACAACACATTTATAAGTTTATCCCAATTTAATTTAGATGTGATCCTTGCAATATTATTTTTTTGATCCAACTCTCCTCCAACAAAATATCGGCGAATAAAAGAACTATCAGCCTTTACAATAATTATTTCGCTTCCGCCATTTGAGTAAGATGTTGAGAAACAAAACTGTGTGATTTTTTCTTCTTGGCCATAAAATTTATGGGTTAAAAAAATTAAAAAGAGAAATAGCACTTTTTTCATTTCCTCAAATATACCTTTTTATAAGATTGTTTCATTCCTCGCAATGACAAAAAACATTTTTATGGAATTTATTTTGTTTCTGCGTCTAAATAGAAAACAAACACCATGAACATACAAATTAACGAGCCATGCCATGAAAACTGGCAAGAAATGACCCCCAACCAACAAGGCGCTTTTTGCAAGGTTTGCAATAAAGATGTGGTAGATTTTAGTAAAAAAAGTATTTCGCAGATAAAATCTTTTTTTGCCGAAAAAGCTGAAGGAAAAATTTGCGGTCGCTTTGAAAAAAAGCAACTGGTTTACCTTTCTTTTGATGATTTTTTTGCTTCATTTAAATACTGGGCCTTATCAAGAAAGTTTGCTGTGATTTTCTTTTTTACGTTTGGGTTTTTATCGCTTACCTCAAACGCACAAAGCGATAAACACATGACTGGGAAGGTTGCAGCACCACAAGAGCATTTACAAGGTGAAGCGGTTGCAACACCAACTACCACGCCGGTAATGGGACAACCTACTGTAAATTCTTTTGAGCATTTGCAAGGCGATGTGGCTTATATTCCAAATGATACGGCAAAAAAACAATCTGTGCCAACTATTAAAGGCAAAGTAAAATGTGCCAATCCGCCAAAAGAAAAAAAGGTTAAAGTAAATAACCCACCTATAATGGGTATGCTTGCTTTTCCTCCTCCTCCACCTAAAAAAGAAGTAAAAAAGTAGGTTTGATGTGTTAGCTTCACGTTAAAAATTGATGTATTCTAAGTTAAATTTCATATTTTTGGGAAAACAATTTTTCTAAAAATAATACGATGAGAGTACAAACACTGGGGCAGTTTATTATTGAAAAACAAAACGATTTTCCGTATGCTAAAGGCGAATTATCAAGACTTTTACGCGATATAGGTATTGCAGCTAAAATTGTAAACCGCGAGGTGAGCAAAGCCGGGTTAGCCGAAATTTTAGGCGAAACAGGTGAGATAAACGTACAAGGCGAGAACGTAAAAAAATTAGATGTTTTTGCAAACGACCAGTTTATTGCTGCCCTAAAAGCAGGTGGCGAGGTTTGTGCTATTGCTTCAGAAGAAAACGAAGACATTATTCCCATTGACAACGAGGTTTCTAAAACCGCAAAATATGTAATAGCTATGGACCCTTTGGACGGCTCGTCTAATATAGATGTAAACGTTTCGGTGGGTACTATTTTTTCTATTTACCGCCGCGTTAGTTTAAGCGGCCCAGGTACTATTGAAGATTTTATGCAACAAGGTACCGAGCAGGTTGCTGCGGGTTACATTATTTACGGCTCGTCTTGTATGTTGGTTTACACAACCGGCAGAGGCGTTAACGGTTTTACCTTAGACCCAAGTATTGGTGAGTTTTGTTTATCAAACCCTGATATTAAAACGCCGCAAGATGGCAGCATGTATTCTTTAAACGAAGGAAACTATTTGCATTTTCCGGATGGGGTAAAAAAATACGTTAAGTATTGCCAGGAAGAAGATAAAGCAACTAACCGCCCTTATTCGTCTCGTTATATAGGAAGTGGTGTAGCTGATATACACCGTAATTTATTAAAAGGCGGCGTTTATATTTATCCAACCACAACAAAATCTCCTAACGGAAAATTACGTTTGTTATATGAGTGTAACCCACTTGCGTTTATTATTGAACAGGCTGGTGGAAAAGCTACTGATGGAAAAAAACGCATTATGGAAAAAGGTATGCACGAGTTACATCAACGTACGCCTCTATTTATAGGTTCTACACAAATGGTTGAAAAAGCCATGGAGTTTATGCTAAAGCACGAAACGGTTTCTTCTTAGTTGTTTTTTTAATTTAACCGTTCGTCATGCTGAACTTGTTTCAGCATCTGCTTAATAATATTTAAATTTAGTTTGGGCGTTCCGGTGGATTACCACTGCCGGGCTTTATGCTACAAATCCTCGGCGATTACGCCTGTGGGTTTTCCGTTACAAATGCTTTTTTAGCATTCAGCGAATGTAATTCAAAAATAGAAACGATGAGCTAATCCCTAACGCAAATACAACACAGCTAATTATATCTCTGCGCACTTTGCGTCCTTGCGAGACACATTTACATCACAATATTTACAATCTTCTTAGGCACAATAATTATTTTTTTAGGTGTTTTGCCTTCTAAATATTTATGTGTTTGTTCTTCTTGCATTACAATTTTTTCTATTTCTGCAACAGAAAGCGTAAGTGGAAGCTCAATATTAAAACGCATTTTACCATTAAAAGAAATTGGGTACGCAAAATTATCTTCTACCAAATGAGCTTCGTTTACCATAGGGAAAGGCGCATTGGTAATACTTTCTTTATGACCTAATTGATTCCACAACTCTTCGGTTATGTGTGGCGCATACGGAGAAAGTATAATTAACAATGGTTCTAATATGGCACGTTTATTACATTTTAAATCGGTAAGCTCGTTTACCAAAATCATAAAATTACTTACCGATGTATTGAACGAAAAACGCTCTATATCTTCTGTAATTTTTTTAATGCTTTTGTGTAAGGCTTTTAATTCTGCTTTGGTTGGTTCTGCATCGGTAACAACAAAACTGCCTGTGTTATAAAATAAACGCCACAGTTTTTTTAAGAAGCCATGCACGCCTGTAATACCATTGGTGTTCCAGGGTTTGCTTTGTTCTAAAGGACCTAAAAACATTTCGTATAAACGCAAGGTGTCTGCGCCATAATCTTCACAAATATCATCTGGTGTAACAACATTGTATTTGGATTTGGACATTTTTTCAATCGCTCTCTCAACGTGAAAATTCATGCTATCTCCAAATTTTAAATCACCCGGACAATTAAAACTTTTACCGTTTTTCCAGTAACCAGCTTCGCACAAAAAAACGGCGTCCTTAAATTGCGTCCCCATAATATTTTGAACGTAATTAGATACCATCAATTTTGTTTCTGTTCCTTTCTCAATACACTCGATTGGCACATGGATAAGATTACCAATAGTGCCAATTTTGGGATTTCCTCTGACTGAAGCACTAATTACAACCTGTTCACTTTCTTTAAGAAATTTCTCAAATTCACGATAGTTTTGATTACCCTCTTCTTTAATTTCAAAATGATGTATAACATTTATAAATGCAGACATCCCCTGTATCATCCCCTGGTTAATTAATTTCTTGGCAGGTTCTTCAATGTTAATGTAGCCAAGGTCTTTCAGGGCTTTGGTCCAAAAACGCACGTATAATAAATGTCCGGTTGCATGTTCGCTTCCGCCAATATATAAGTCAACTTCTTTCCAGTAATCAGTCAGTTTTTTACTTGCAAACGCTGCGTCGTTATGCGCATCCATGTAACGCAAAAAATACCAAGAGCTGCCTGCCCAACCCGGCATGGTAGTCCACTCGTAATCAAACTCGCCTTTGTATTTCCAATCTTTAGCACGCGCCAAAGGAGGCTCGCCACTTTCGGTAGGCAAATATTTATCCACTTCGGGCAACACCAAAGGCAATTCGTTTTCGGGCATTGCATGGGGTATGCCATCTTTATAAAAAACAGGAATAGGCTCGCCCCAATAACGCTG